>NZ_JAMZEE010000014.1:0-99868 GCF_024704895.1 Bacteroides muris (ex Fokt et al. 2023)
AGCTATTTCTACTATATAGCATAATTGACTGATTACTAATAAAATAAAAAATATTCTAGTTCCGCGAAAACTCTGGTGATTTCTTATATTGGTATGCAGACCCAAGAAGTGCCAATAAAACCCAGTTTAAAAGTGGTGATGAAGTCTGATACTGAGATGCTTGATGAGGTAATGGTGGTTGCTTTCGGTACAGCAAAGAAGTCTGCATTTACGGGTTCGGCTAAGGTGGTTGGTACCGAAAAGCTGGAGCAGTCGCAAGTGACGAATGTTACTGATGCCTTGGCAGGTGCTGTGCCGGGTGTGACACTGACTTCCAATGACGGTGCTCCGGGTTCAAAGTCATCCATCAAGATTCGTGGTTTTAGCTCAATCAATGCAAAGAATGACCCTCTGATTATTGTGGACGGCG
The DNA here is from genome assembly GCF_024704895.1 of Bacteroides muris (ex Fokt et al. 2023). Classification (NCBI taxonomy): domain Bacteria; kingdom Pseudomonadati; phylum Bacteroidota; class Bacteroidia; order Bacteroidales; family Bacteroidaceae; genus Bacteroides; species Bacteroides muris (ex Fokt et al. 2023). The sequence goes on from NZ_JAMZEE010000014.1 coordinate 410, forward strand.
CTCCTTATAGCGGTGATATTAATAATATCAATCCTAACGACGTTGAGTCAATGACAGTATTGAAGGATGCGGCTTCCAATGCTCTTTACGGTGCTCGTGGTGCTAATGGTGTAATTATCATCACTACCAAAAGGGCCAATATGTCGGGAGAGGCTAAGGTGACTTTTGATGCTAAGTGGGGTGCTAACACTCGAGCGTTGCAGAAATATGAAGTGATTGACAATCCTGGCATGTACTACGAGATGCATTATCGTGCCATGAACAATTATTATAAGTCAACGGGAATGAATGACCAAGCTGCATGGCTTGAGGCAAACAAGAATCTGTTTGGCTCCAACGGTGGATTGGGATACAATGTATATACAGTTCCCGATGGGCAATTCCTCATCGGTCAGAACGGTAAACTTAATCCCAACGCCACATTGGGTAGAGTTGTGAATTATAAAGGACGTGACTATCTGCTGACTCCGGATGATTGGGAAGATGTGGGAATGCGTACCGGTCTGCGTCAGGAATACAACTTCTCGGTGAGCGCAGCCAATGAAAAGTCCTCTTTCTATGTTTCTTTAGGTTATCTTGGAAATGAGGGTATCACTGAAGGCTCTGACCTGAAACGTTTGACTGGTCGTTTGAAAGCTGATTATCAAGCTAAGAAGTGGTTGAAGATTGGCGGCAATATGGGATATGCACGTTTTGATTCCAACTCGTTGAGTAACAATGGTACCAGTTCGTCTATCGGTAATATATGGGCGTTTGTTACCCAAATGGCTCCCATCTATCCTGCCTACGTGCGCAATGCTGACGGTAGCATCATGATGGATAATAATGGTATTGGAATGATGGACTACGGTAGTGGTATCAACGCAGGTATGCAGCGTCCTTTCATTGCTGATGCCAACCCTATTCTGGATAATAAACTTAATACCAGAAACTCTGAAGGAAATGCCATTAACGGCAACGCCTTTGTAGATATAACTCCTATAGAAGGCTTGAAGGTGACATTCAATGGCGCTTTCAACTTGGATGAGACACGCTTTTCTTACGTGTACAATCCCTACTACGGACAGTTTGACTCCACCGGAGGTACAGTGAGCAAGTATCATACACGTACTTACGATTACAACTTGCAACAACTTGTTTCTTATGCCCGTTCGTTTGGCGACAATAACTTCGACATCCTTTTGGGTCATGAATATTATGATTACCGTTATTACTTTCTGGCTGCCAGCAAGTCGCAGATGTTCTCTCAAGATAATAAAGAACTGGACGGTGCCATTATCGACGGACAAGGTGCTTCTTCCTATAAAGAGCGTCGTAACAATGAAGGTTTCTTCGGCCGTTTGCAATACAATTATGACGAACGCATCTTCGGCTCGGCTTCTTTGCGTCGTGATGCTTCCAGCCGTTTCCATCCGGACCATCGCTGGGGTACATTCTGGTCGGTAGGCGGTGCGTGGCTTATCAACAAAGAAAGCTGGTTTGATGCTTCATGGGTGCAGGAACTGAAGTTGAAGGCTTCTATTGGTTCACAAGGTAATGACAATATCGGTGATTTCCTCTATACGGATAGATTTAACATTATCAACTCTAACAACAGCCTTGGTACTTCATTTAAATCTAAGGGCACTAAAGACATCACTTGGGAAACCAACACTAACTTCAATATCGGTGCAGAGTTCCAGTTGTGGAACCGTGTGACCGGTAGCATCGAGTACTACAGACGTAAGACTTCGGATATGTTGTTCTCATTTACCGTGGCTCCCTCATTGGGTTATGCTTCCTATATGGACAACGTTGGTAACATGGTCAATAGTGGTGTGGAAATGGACTTCAATGTGAATATCTTCGATACACGTAACTTTACGTGGGATGTGAATGTGAACATTTCAACCTTGAAGAACCGTATTACGATGCTTGATCCTGATAAGTTGATTACTACTGAGTATACAGCTGATGGAAAAGGATATAAGGGCTATTCTAACGGAAGCTTCTTCATTGGTGAGGATTTGTCTATGTTTACATGGCGCTTGAAGGAGTATGCCGGAGTGAATGAAAAGGGTGAGTCTTTGTTCTATAAGAATGTCAAGGACGAGGCCGGCAATATCACCGGACGTGAAACGACTACGAATCATGCTCAGGCTGACTATTACATCACAGAGGAAAGCTCAATACCTAAGGTGTATGGTGGTTTCGGTACCAAACTGAAAGTATATGGCGTGGACTTCGGCATAAACTTCACTTACCAGATTGGTGGTAAGCAATATGATGGTACGTATGCTTACTTTATGTCGTCACCTTATGGTACGGCTGGTTACAACTACCATAAGGATTTGCTGAACTCATGGACTCCTGAGAACACAAATACTAATATCCCTCGTTTCCAGATGAACGACCAATATTCAGGGGCAATGTCTACGCGCTTCTTGACAAATGCAAGCTTCTTGAATATCCAGAATATTAATGTGGGCTACACGTTACCTTCCAAGTGGACAAGAAAGTTGGCCATCAACTCATTGCGCGTGTATATGTCGGCAGAAAATGTTTTCTATTGGTCTAAACGTAAAGGGTTCGACCCACGTCAGTCATACGACGAGACAACCAATGCTACTTTCTATTCACCGATGCGTACCATCTCCGGTGGTGTGTCATTTGAGTTCTAAACCTAATATATAGATTACAATGATTATGAAGAAGAATATATTCAAACTATTTTCGGTTATGGTCGTATCGGCCACGGTATTGACCGGCTGTATAGAAGAGGTTTTTCCCGAAGATTCTACAGCGACCTCCGATCAGATTGGTGCATCGGCAACAGCAATTGAGGCTTCGCTTAATGGCTTGCCATCGCAAATGGTACAAGGCTATCTGGTGTACGGTAAGCAAACACATGAGACCGACCTTGCTTATCCCTCATTGATGTTGGCCCAGACAGAACTGCTGGGTGATGTCGTGGCTACGGATTACGGATATGACTGGTGGTGGCGCTTCAATGCCAATAATGGTATGAACGACACCGGCTATTATTCATATTTGCCTTACTTCACCCTATATAAGTTCGTTAAATCGGCCAATGACGTGATTGCGGCCGTTGATGTGACTGATCCCACAATTACCGATGAAATGCGTGGACTTGGAAGTATAGCTCATGCTTTCCGTGCATTGGACTATTATACGCTGATGGTACTTTTCGAACCGGTAGAAAACATCTATACCGATTGTAGCAAGGTACTGGGGCTGACGGTGCCCATCGTGACTGAGGCAACAACTAACGACATTGCGAAGAGCAATCCGCGTGCAACTCACGAAGAATTGGTGAATTTCATTCTTGCCGACCTTGACAAGGCAGAGATAGGTCTGGAGTCTTATACACCTGTCAGTAAGAATTTCCCCGACTTGGCGGTCGTATACGGTTTGAAGGCTAAAGTATATATGTGGGATGGTCAGTTTGCTAAAGCTGCCGAGTATGCCCGCAAGGCTATTGATAAATCGGGAGCAACACCTATGAGCGAATCACAGTGGCATAATCCCACTACCGGTTTCAATACGGCTACTTCTGCATGGATGTGGTACCTTCACCCCACGGCTTCCAATATGGGTAATCTTGCTAATTTCATTGGTCACATTTCCAATGAAGCGGATTGGGGATATGCTTCTTTGTCTAAGCTCCAGATGGCACGTTCACTTTATGACGCGATTCCTGCTACCGATTTCCGCAAATATTCTTACCTTGACCCGGACAGAAGTACTTACGCTTACCAGTCAGTGAGAGGCAATGCATGGCTGGATGAACAACCGGATTATATGTCATTGAAGTTCCGCCCCGTGGGTGGTGACTATAACACTTATTCTGTGGGTGCGGCTGCAGATATTCCCGTGATGCGTGTGGAAGAGATGTATCTCATAGAGGCTGAAGCAGTAGGTGCCAGCCAGGATGTGGCAGCAGGCGTACAGTTGTTGAATAACTTTATGAAGCAGTACCGTCAGAGCAATTACAATTTCAGTACGGGTGATTTGCGTAATTTCCAACTTGAGGTGTTGAAACAGATGCGTATCGAGTTCTGGGGTGAGGGAATCGCATTCCCCACGGCTAAACGTCTGAAACCGGATGTCATTCAGAATTATGAGGGTACCAACTTTATAGAAGATATCTTCAAGATAAACTGTAAAGGTGTGAAGCCCAACTGGACATTGATGATTCCTAAGACCGAGGTCGATTCAAATACTGCCCTTCAGGGAATGAACAATCCGGACCCGTCCGGTGCTATTGCTAAACGTCCTACTCCGATAGGGGAGTTTGCACCAGGTAACAATTAACCAATGAACTAACTTTTAATAGAATTTGTATATGAATAAGATATTCAATAAATTGTTTTTGGGCTTGGCCGTATGCGGTTTGGCTATGACGGCTTGTTCAGACGGTGTGGAGTGGGAGCCTTCTCCGGTTCCTACCGAGGGTGTACAAGCTTATATTTATGCTGATAACACTGATTTGACTTATTATCCGAATGATGAACAGGTTTTTGTGGTCAAAATCGGCCGTCAGAAAACAGATGCGGCTGCATCTATTCACTTGACTACAGATGCGGAGAACGTAACAGTACCGACAACGATTGATTTTGCTGCCGGTGAAGCACTCAAAGAAGTAAAGATTGCGTTTGACATAGCTGTGGGTACTACTGCATCTTATACTATTACCATTCCTGAAGAAGATTCCTACGTTTATGGTTCACCTAAGGTGACGGTCAATATAAAGCGTGACTATACTTGGCTCAATATAGGTACAGGCTACTATGCATCTCAATTATTTGGCGAGGGTTGGGATCAACCTGTGCTGAAGGCTAAAGAGGCTAACATCTATAAGCTGGAAGATTGCATTACGAAAGGATATCCCATCATGTTTACGCTAAGCGATGACAATCAAGAACTGATAGGTTGGGATCCTCAACCTACTGGTTATGACAAGACGGATTATGGTATGCTATACTTTGCAGCAGCAGGTATGGAGCGTAAAGGAAACGTGTTGTCTTTCCCGATGCAGGGCTTAGTAGTACTTGACAGTGGTAAATGGGGAGTACTGTATCAAGGATTCACGGAAACGCTGGAGATGCCGGAAGGGTTCTGATTATCCTGGCAATTAGATAATATGTAATTAGAAATGGCATGTAAGATGAAGTTTGACTTCATCTTACATGCCATTTCTCTATTGTGTCTGTTTTTATTTTATTCCCCTTTTTAAGGCGCTTCCGCCAAAATTATTTATATTTGCTGCCCGAACCAACAATACGTATATATAATAAGGTATAGAAACTATGAAAGAATTTGTAATCTCCGAAGTGCGGGCAGAAACAGCGATATTGGTAGGTCTTGTCACGAAGACCCAGGATGAGCGTAAGACCAATGAATATCTGGACGAGCTTGCATTCTTGGCTGAGACAGCCGGGGCGGAAGTAGTGAAGCGGTTTACCCAGAAGCTGGATCAGGCACATTCCGTGACCTACGTCGGCAAGGGCAAGCTGGAAGAAATCAGAGAGTATATCCGTAATGAAGAAGAAGCCGAACGTGAAGTCGGCATGGTGATTTTTGACGATGAACTTTCTGCGAAACAGATACGTAACATTGAAGCGGAGTTGAAGATTAAGATATTGGACCGTACTTCGCTCATTCTCGATATTTTTGCCATGCGTGCACAGACTGCCAACGCGAAAACGCAGGTGGAACTGGCGCAATACAAGTATATGCTTCCTCGTCTGCAACGTTTGTGGACTCACTTGGAACGCCAGGGTGGTGGCTCCGGTGCCGGTGGAGGTAAAGGTTCCGTGGGACTTCGCGGTCCGGGTGAAACGCAGCTGGAAATGGACCGCCGTATCATCTTGAACCGTATGTCATTGTTGAAGGAGCGCTTGGCTGAGATTGACAAGCAGAAGTCTACCCAGCGGAAGAACCGCGGACGCTTGATTCGTGTGGCATTGGTGGGATATACCAATGTAGGAAAATCCACATTGATGACTTTGCTTTCGAAAAGTGAAGTCTTTGCAGAGAATAAGCTGTTTGCCACGTTGGATACTACGGTGCGTAAGGTGATTATTGAGAACCTGCCGTTCCTGCTTTCTGATACAGTGGGCTTTATCCGTAAATTGCCGACGGATTTGGTAGACTCCTTCAAGTCTACTCTGGATGAGGTACGCGAGGCAGACTTGCTGTTGCATATCGTAGACATCTCTCATCCGGATTTTGAAGAACAGATAGAAGTTGTGAACAAGACGTTGGCAGATATCGGTGCCGCCGATAAGCCCATGATTCTTGTATTCAATAAGATAGACGCTTATACTTATATAGAGAAAGCGGCTGACGACCTTACCCCCAGAACCAAGGAAAACTTGACACTCGAAGAACTGATGAAGACGTGGATGGCCAAGATGGAGGATGACTGCCTCTTTATTTCTGCCCGCGAAAAAATCAATATGGAGGAACTGAAGAGTGTAGTTTATCAGCGTGTGAAGGAATTGCACGTGCAGAAGTACCCCTATAATGACTTTCTTTATCAGACCTACGAAGAAGAAATTTAATTTTAGTTATGAGTTATAAGTTATGAGTTATTTGCTGGCAGCGGTTTGAATTGGTAGTGCCGGCAAAGGCAATAACTTATAACTCATAACTCATAACTCGTTATAAGGATGAATTACAGAAGACTGACCGAAGATGAAATTCTCCGGTTGAAGAGCCAGTCATGTCTGGCTGATGATTGGGGGAAAGTAACCGTTGCAGAAGAGTTCTCAACGGAATTTGTGCATCATACCCGTTTTTCGGGTGAGGTGCGTTTGGGAGTGTTCCATTCAGAATTTATGTTGCCGGGAGGAATCAGGAAGCATTCCGGTTTGCGGCATGTGACGCTGCATAATGTAACGGTGGGAGATAACTGTTGCATTGAGAATATCCAGAACTACATTGCCAATTATGAAATAGGGCATGACACCTTCATTGAGAATGTGGATATTATTCTGGTAGACGGTGTGTCGAAGTTCGGTAACGGGGTAGAAGTGTCTGTCCTGAATGAGACGGGAGGCCGTGAGGTGCTGATTAATGATAAACTCTCCGCACACCAAGCCTATATTCTGGCGCTTTACCGCCATCGCCCGGAGCTGATTGCACGGATGAAGGAAATCACGGATTTTTATTCCAACAAACATGCTTCTGCTGTAGGAAGCATCGGGAACCATGTAATGATATTGAACACCGGTTCCATAAAGAATGTGCGCATCGGTGATTATTGCCGTATCTGTGGTACATGCCGTCTGTATAACGGAAGCATCAACAGCAACGAGGTGGCGCCGGTACACATCGGGCATGGGGTGATTTGTGATGATTTCATCATCTCTACCGGGTCTCATGTAGATGACGGAGCTATGCTGAGCCGCTGCTTCGTGGGGCAGGCATGTAAGTTGGGACACAACTACTCTGCCTCGGATTCTTTGTTTTTCAGCAACTGCCAGGGAGAGAACGGGGAGGCGTGCGCTATTTTTGCCGGACCTTATACGGTGACACACCATAAATCCACGTTGCTGATTGCCGGTATGTTTTCCTTTATGAATGCCGGTTCGGGGTCCAATCAGAGCAACCATATGTATAAGTTAGGGCCTATCCATCAAGGCACTTTGGAGCGTGGTGCCAAGACGACTTCCGATTCGTACATCTTGTGGCCTGCAAGGGTGGGAGCGTTCTCCTTGGTAATGGGGCGGCATGTCAACCATTCTGATACTTCGAACCTGCCGTTCTCTTACTTGATAGAGCAGAATAATACCACCTACCTCGTGCCCGGTGTCAACCTGCGTAGTGTGGGTACCATCCGTGATGCCCAGAAGTGGCCGAAGCGTGACGGGCGTACCGACCCGAACAAACTGGATTACATCAACTATAATCTTCTTAGCCCCTACACGGTGCAGAAGATGTTCAAGGGACGGGAAACGTTGCAGAATCTGCGCCATGCCAGTGGCGAGCTTTCGGACATCTATTCTTTCCATAGCGCGAAGATACGTAACTCGGCTTTGGTGAAAGGCATCCGCTTTTATGAAATTGCCATTCATAAGTTCCTCGGAAATTCTGTCATCAAGCGTTTGGAAGGCATCGACTTCCGGAGCGATGAAGAAATACGTGCCCGTTTGAAGCCCGATACTGCCATTGGCAGTGGCGAATGGGTGGATATTTCCGGATTGATAGCCCCGAAGAGTGAGATAGATGCGCTGATAGACGGTATTGAGTCCGGTAAAGTCGACCGCTTGAAGTCTATCAATGCCGAGTTTGAGAAGATGCACGGCAACTATTATACATACGAATGGACATGGGCGTATGAGAGGCTGGAAGAGTTCTATGGCATCAAACCGGAGAACATGACGGCAGAAGACGTTATGCGCATTGTCGAAAAATGGAAAGAAGCAGTAGTTGGCCTCGACCGCATGGTGTATGAGGATGCCAAGAAAGAATTTTCACTGGCTTCCATGACGGGCTTCGGTGCCGACGGCTCGCGCCTGGAAAAGGAACTCGACTTCGAGCAGGTGCGCGGCGACTTTGAAAGTAATCCGTTTGTGACGGCTGTACTGAAACATATAGAGGTGAAGACGGCGCTGGGCGATGAACTGATAGGACGGATGCGGCGGGTATCAGAAAAATAATTATGATTTGCCGCCTTTTTACTCTAATTAAAGAATTATTTCAATAATAGTTTTTACCTTTGCTCTGTAAAGGCGGTTTTGGGGCTGCCTTTGCTATCCGAATCACTTTTAAACATTAAATATACGAGTAATTATGGCAACAACACCTCCGTTCAAGTATCAGCCCATGTTCGAGAAAGGGAAAGATACTACTGAGTATTATCTGCTTACGAAAGATTACGTGTCGGTAAGCGAGTTTGAAGGAAAACCTATCCTGAAGATTGAAAAAGAAGGTCTGACGGCAATGGCCAATGCGGCTTTCCGTGATGTATCGTTCATGTTGCGTCGTTCGCACAACGAGCAGGTTGCTAAGATTCTGAGCGACCCCGAAGCAAGCGATAACGATAAATACGTGGCACTCACCTTCCTGCGTAATGCAGAGGTGGCATCCAAGGGGGTACTTCCTTTCTGCCAGGATACGGGTACGGCAATCATCCACGGCGAAAAGGGACAACAAGTATGGACCGGCTACTGTGATGAAGAAGCTCTTTCACTGGGTGTTTACAAGACTTATACCGAAGAGAACCTGCGTTATTCGCAGAATGCTCCCCTCACCATGTACGATGAGGTGAATACGAAGTGCAACCTTCCCGCACAGATTGACATCGAAGCTACGGAAGGTATGGAGTACGAGTTCCTCTGCGTAACCAAGGGTGGTGGCTCTGCCAACAAGACTTATCTCTACCAGGAGACAAAGGCTATCCTCAACCCCGAAACATTGGTTCCCTTCCTTATCTCAAAAATCAAGACTTTGGGTACGGCAGCTTGTCCTCCCTATCACATCGCATTCGTTATCGGCGGTACCTCTGCCGAAAAGAACTTGCTGACTGTGAAACTGGCTTCCACCCACTTCTACGATAACCTACCCACTACCGGCAATGAGTTCGGCCGCGCTTTCCGCGATGTGGAACTGGAGAAGCTGGTACTGGAAGAAGCTCATAAGATTGGCCTCGGTGCCCAGTTCGGCGGCAAGTATCTGGCTCACGACATCCGCATCATCCGCCTGCCGCGTCACGGTGCGTCCTGCCCCGTGGGTCTGGGTGTTTCCTGCTCTGCCGACCGTAACATCAAGTGTAAAATCAATAAAGAAGGTATCTGGATTGAAAAGCTCGACAGCAATCCGGGTGAACTGATTCCCGAAGAACTCCGTAAGGCCGGTGAAGGCGACGTGGTGAAGATTGACTTGAACCAGCCGATGGCCGATATTCTGAAGGAGCTGACCAAGTATCCGGTTTCCACCCGTTTGTCTCTGAATGGAACCATTATCGTAGGCCGTGACATCGCACACGCCAAGCTGAAAGAACGTCTGGACCGTGGCGAAGACCTGCCGCAGTACATCAAAGACCATCCCATCTACTACGCCGGTCCTGCCAAGACTCCTCAAGGCATGGCTTGCGGCTCCATGGGCCCGACTACTGCCGGACGTATGGACCCGTATGTAGACCTCTTCCAAAGCCACGGCGGCAGCATGATTATGCTTGCCAAAGGTAACCGCAGCCAGCAAGTGACAGATGCCTGCCAAAAGTATGGCGGTTTCTACCTGGGCTCTATCGGTGGTCCTGCCGCTATCTTGGCACAGAACAACATCAAGAGCATCGAGTGTGTGGAATATCCCGAGCTCGGTATGGAAGCTATCTGGAAGATTGAGGTGGAGAACTTCCCTGCATTTATCCTGGTGGACGATAAGGGCAACGACTTCTTCAAGCAACTGAAGCCCTGGAATTGCAGCAAGTAAAAACAGAAGCCTTTTAGAAAGGCATAATATAAGGAAAGCCGTAACGGAGAAAATCTTGTTACGGCTTTTTTGTTTTGTAGAGGGAAACAAAGTGTTTCGCGGCATAGAACACTCTGTTTCATCAAGCAAAACAAACTGAAACTCGTTCGGTATGCTGTATTACTTTGCCGGTTTCAACGGTTATCTATTGTTGGGGCATTATCTGAGGAACCATGACTGGACGGGCCGGCAACTCCGTGGCATCGGCATTCCCATGTTTGCCATTGGCTATGCTGTAACATTCATTGGTTTCCGCCATATGATATCCTTGCCGGATTTTACGGAGGAGATTCAGGGCTTATTATTTCCTCCAGATTCTCCACATATAGTAAGCGCAGTGCGTGAATGCGAAAACAAACGAGATAATCAGCAGCACTTTGCTTTCTCCCCATCCCACAGTCTGTTGGTGCCACAGTCCGGTGATGACACAAAGAACGGCAAGGATAAGTCCAATCATGTTCAAGGCCACCTGCCCGTGGCGGGTGGCGCCTCCATGCTCCAGCTTACTGTGCTTCATGCCGTAGCCCACGTAGATGTCCAGACCGATGAGCATCCACAGCACCAGGCGTATCCATGTATCGGCAGGAAGGAACAACATCATGCAAAGGCAAGTAAGAATACCCAGTATGGGGATAAGTGGAACAAGTGGGGTTTTAAAGGAACGGGGCACGTCAGGCATGGTTCTGCGTACCACCAATACAGCGGCACAGACTAGCGTGAAGGCCATCAGCGTGCCGATGCTTGTCATCTCTCCGGCCAGCCGTGCGGGTACAAAAGCTGCCAGTAGGCCCACAAGTGCCATGAAGAGCAGGTTGCTGCGTGCCGGAGTACGGAACTTTTCGTTGATATGCGAGAAGAAAGGAGGCAGCAGCCCGTCGTGGCTCATGCTTAGGAATACGCGGCTCTGTCCCAGTAGCGTCACCATGATGACGGAGCAATATCCGAACAGAATGGACAGTACGATGGCACGGTTCAGCCAGGGATAGTCTGGCTGGATGATACCTGCCGCATCAGCCTGCCCCATGTGCTCTATGGCTATGGCAACGGGAGCAATGCCTTGTTGTCCGCTGAAGGCGGTGTAGTGTGCCACTCCCGTCATGACGTGGGCAAAAACCATATAGAGCACGGTGCATACCAGCAGGGAGACCAGAATGCCGATAGGCATGTTCCGCTTCGGGTTCTTCGTCTCTTGGGCGGCTGTGCTCACGGCGTCGAACCCGAGGAAGGCGAAGAATACGATGGCCGCCCCTCGCATGATGCCGGAGAAGCCATATTCGCCCAGCACGCCCGTATTGGCAGGGATGTAAGGTGTATAGTTGTCGGTATTGATGTATTTCCAGCCGAGTATGACAAAAATCAGTATGACGGAAACCTTCAGGAATACAATGAAGCCGTTGAAGATGGAGCTGCCTTCCGTGCCCCGTATCAGGAAGAGGCTCATCAGCACTACGATAAGGAAGGCGGGGATATTTACGACTCCGCCATCCCAGGGACAGGCGGTGAGGGTTTGCGGTAGATGTATGTCCAGTCCCTCGAGAAAGACGACCAGATAGCGGCTCCAGCTGATGCTTACCGTGGTTGCGGCTACGGTGTATTCCAGTACCAGATCCCACCCGATAATCCAGGCGATGAGTTCACCCATCGTGGCATACGAGTAGGTGTATGCGCTGCCGGCTACGGGTATCATGGATGCAAATTCCGCATAACATAGTCCGGCGAAGCAGCATCCCAGTGCGGCAATGGCAAAGGACAGTGTGATGGCCGGTCCCGTATAGCCTGCCGCCACCGTTCCGGTGATGGAGAATAGACCCGCTCCGATGATGACTCCCACGCCCAGGGCAACAAGGCTCCACGGACCAAGTACACGTTTCAATGTTTTCTTTCCGGAGGCATTAGCCTCCGCTTGCAGTGCCTCGAATGGCTTTCTGATGAATAATCCCATTGTGCTTCAATTCTGATAAACCGGGCGCAAAGGTACGGATTATATTGCTTATTCCATATAGCGCGCTACTTTTCCACTGATTTGCAGTAGGGAGATTTCACATAATTTGGTATCATATTCCGCGGAGAGAATACGTTCTTCTGCATCCAGCAGACTCTTTTGGGCTTCGCGCATCTCGATTCCCGAGAGGTTGCCCAGCATATATCGTTCCATGGCAATCTCGTGGTTCTCCTTGGCAGCCACAAGGTTCTGGCGTTCCAGGTTCAGCATTTGCAGGTTGTTTTGGTAGGCCTGCCATAGGTTGCTGAGGTCGGCGCGCAGGGCTTGCTCCAGTTGCTCCCGTTCCAGGCGAGCGTTCTGCACGGCAATGCGGGCATTCTTGCGTTCGCGGCGCCGGTTGCCGTCGAACAGATTGAAGCCGACCGTGACGCCGAAGTTCAGACCGAGGTTGCTGCGGCGGCTGTTGGCAGAGATGTCGTACTTGTTGAGGGTGTAGCCGTATCCGCCGTTCATCTTCACGTATGGGTAGTCGCGCGAGCAGACTTTCTTGTAGTCCAGACGGGCCAAGGTATTGTTCTGTTCGGCACGTAGCAGTGAGGCGTTGATGGTGAGGGTGGCGTTCCACAGCTCCTCGAAGTTCAGGGAGGCGGTCACGTTGATGAGGCTGTCTTGTATGATAAACGGCTGGTCTACATCTTTGTTTGCCATGAGTTCGTTCAGCTGGATACGTGAGGTGTGCAGCAGTTCCTGCTGTTTCATGTATTGGGCACTGTCGGCATTGAAGTCCACTTTGGCCTGCTGGTAGTCCAGGCGCGAGAAGTTACCGATGTGGTAACGCTCTTCCACAATGCGCAGGCGCTCTTTGGATAGCGATACGGCATAACGGAAGTTCTTCAGGCGGATTTTCTGCTGCACATAGTTATAGTATTCGGCGGCTATGTTGGCTATCAGGTCCTCGATGGCGATGCGCGTATTGGTCTCGCCTTGGCGTTCCAGCTCCTTGAGCCGTTGGTAGTTGGCGGTAATGTTGAAACCGTCGAAGATGGTCCAGTTCAGGTTGATGCCTGCATCGAGAGTTTGGTCGAACACTCCGTTGTCCTTGGTTGTCTCTCCGGTGGCTCGGGCTTTGGTCTCGGTATTGTCTATGGTTCCCTTGTAGCCGGCGGAGAGGTCCAGTGTGGGCAGGTAGCCCGCATTGCCCAGTGTGGCGTTGTTCTTGCTGACCTGCTCTTCATTGCGGACAATGCGCAGGGAGTAGTTGTTCAGCAATCCCTGCTCTAGGCAGGACTTCAAGGTGTAGGTAGGCGCAGGCTGTGCATAAAGGCCCGGTGCTGTGCAGACGATGGCTATGAAAATTAAAACAATGCGTTTCATTCGGTCTTCAGTTTACTTCGGTTCGTTGATACATAACTATATATGGCAGGCACGATGTACATCGTCAGCAGTGTGGAGATGAGCATGCCGCCTACGACGGCAGTACCCATGGCGATGCGCTGGTTGCACCCTTCGCCGGTGGCAAATGCCAGCGGTATCAGTCCTAGTATAGTAGAGGCACTTGTCATCAGGATAGGGCGCAGGCGTTGCAAGGCGGCATCTTTGATGGCCATCATCTTTTCTTCGCCCGCATCTTGCTTCTGGTTGGCAAACTCCACGATAAGAATACCGTTTTTGGCTACCAGACCTATCAGCATGATGATGCCGATTTGGCTGAAGATGTTCATGGTAATACCTCCGAAATACATGAATACCAGTGCGCCGGCAATCGCGAGAGGCACCGTCAGCATGATAATCAGCGGATCCTTGAAGCTTTCGAACTGGGCGGCAAGAATAAGATAAATCAGTACGATGGCGAGTATGAAGGCAAACATCAGACTCGACGAACTTTCGCGATACTCTTTTGAGTCGCCCGTCAGTGCGGTACGGAACGAGTCATCCAGAGTTTCCTTGGCTATCCGGTCCATCTCGTCCAGTCCCTGACCGATGGTCTTCCTGTCGGCAAGTCCGGCAGAAACGGTGGCGGCGACGAAGCGGTTGTAGCGGTAGAGCTTGGGAGGGGCGATGCCGCCGGTCAGCTCTATCAGGTTGTCCAACTGTACCATGTTCCCGTTGTCGCTTCGGATATAGATGCCCTTCAGGTCGGCGGGCTTGTTACGTTGCTGGCGGTTGATTTCGCCTAATATCTCATATTGCTTTCCGTTCATGTAGAAGTATCCCATGCGCTGTCCGCTCAAGCCGTATTGCAGGGTTTGGGCAATGTTCTTGGTGCTTACGCCCATGATGCTTGCTTTGTCGCGGTTGATATTGATGCGTGCTTCGGGTTTGCTGAATTTAAGGTTCACGTCTGCCATCTGGAATACAGGACTTTCGTAGACTTTCGTCATAAACTTGGGCAGCACTTCCTGTAACTTCTCGATGTTGGTGGCCTGCAACACGTATTGCACAGGCATGCCGCCACGCCGTCCTCCGAACGAGGAGGATTGCTGCACGAAAGAACGCGCCTTGGTTTTTTTCTGCACCATTTTCGATAGTCTTTCAGCCACTTCCATTTGGGTATAGTCGCGGTCTTTCATATCTTTTAGCGTGATGCGTACATTGCCGCTACCGCTTGATACGCGCGCAGTCACTGCTTCGGCGTCCGGTACGAGGGAGTCTACCAGTTGGTTGATGTCTTCAGTGTAGTCGCGGATATACTCGTAGGTCACACCTTCGGCTCCCATCGTGTTGATGCTGATTTGCGAACGGTCTTCCAACGGCGCCATTTCTGCGGGTATCGTGTTCCAGAGGAAGCCGATGAGGAGAATAGTGATTACGGTAAAGGGCACCGTCATCCAGCGTTGTTTCAGCAGGGCGTTCAGCGAGCGGCTGTATATCCGGTTCATCCCTTCAAAGAAAGGTTCGGTCTTACGGTAGAACCAGCTTTGCTTTTCGCGTTTCACCAGGAGTTTGGTGGCAAGCATCGGGGTAAAGGTCAGTGCGGCAAATGAAGAGATAACCACCGAACCGGATACTAGTATACTGAATTCGCGGAACAGCCGTCCCGTCATGCCATCCATGAACACAATGGGGAAGAACACGGCAACCAACGTGATGGTGGTGGAGATTACAGCAAAAAAGATTTCCTTGGCTCCCTCGATGCCTGCCTCCTTAGGAGGCATTCCTTTTTCTATGCGGACGTAGATGTTTTCAGTCATTACGATGGCATCGTCCACCACTAAGCCTACGGCCAGCACTACTGCCAGCATGGAAAGCACATTGATGGAGAAGCCTGCCAGATACATTACGAAGAAGGCACCGATGAGCGAAACCGGAATCACGATGCACGGTACCAGTGTCACGCGCCAATCGCGCAGGAAGAGGAAGATGATAATGATAACAAGCACAAAAGCCTCGTATACCGTCTGTTTCACCTCGTTGATGGAGGCGCGGATAAACTTGGTGTTGTCGAAACCGTAGTTGTATTGAATGTCTTCGGGCAAGTCTTTTTTCATCTTCTCCATGCGGTCATATACGGCATTGGCTATTTCTATGTGGTTGGCGCCCGGCTGCGGAATGACTACGATACCCACCATGGGTACACCGTTCATCTTCATATAACTCTTGATGTCGGCAGGGCCCAGCTCGGCACGTCCTATGTCGCTGAAACGGACGATACGGTTGCCATCTTCTTTCAGAATAAGGTTGTTGAACTCTTCCGCCGTATGCATCAGTCCCAGTGTGCGGATGGTGAGTTCGGTGGTATTTCCTTCGATACTGCCGGAGGGAAGTTCCACATTTTCCTGATCTACGGCATTCTTCACGTCCATGGGAGTGATGCCGTAACCGGACATCTTGATGGGGTCTAGCCAAAGACGCATGGAGTAGCGCTTCTCTCCCCAGATGCTTACGCTGCTGACGTCGGAGATTGTTTGTAGCTGTTCCTTTACGGTGAGGTCGGCAATTTCGCTCAACTCCAATAGGGAACGTTTGTCACTCTGGAGTGCCACCATCAGGATAGGCATGGCATCGGCATCCGCTTTTGAAACTGTAGGCGGGTCACAGTCGCGAGGCAGGTAGCGTTGCGCGCGCGACACTTTATCGCGCACGTCGTTTGCGGCTGTTTCCAGGTCAACGGAAAGCTCGAACTCCACTGTGATGCGTGATGAACCCTGTTGGCTGACACTGGATAGGGAACGTATGCCGGGAATGCCGTTGATGTTCTGCTCCAGAGGTTCTGTTATCTGGTTCTCGATAACATCGGCGTTGGCACCCGGATAGGAGCAGGACACCGATATGATGGGATTATCTACGGACGGGTATTCGCGTACACCCAGGTAATTGTAGCCGATGAAACCAAATAGCAGAATTATCATGGTAAGTACTGTTGAGAGTACCGGTCGCCGTATGCTTAATTCGGATATATTCATGTTCAGTTGATAATTGATGGTTGATAATTGATGATTGACAAAGAAGAATTGGTTGCAGATAATGGTTGTTTGATGTGTTCGTTCTCCATTATCAATTCTTCATTTTTCAATTAACAGCGTCCAGTGTTACCGGCAGTCCGGTACGAAGTTGCAGCGTTCCTGAAGTAATGACGGTGTCACCGGCTTGCAAGCCTTGCAATACTTGTACTTCCGCTTCCGTACGGATTCCCGTAGTAATCTCTATCGGTTGGGCTTTTCCGGATTTATAGAGGAATATCTTGTCCTTTCCCATTTCAGGTACGATAGCTTCGGAAGGTACGGCAAGGGCATCCTGAATTTCGTCCTTGTTCAGCTTGATGCTGGCATAGCGGCCCGGCAGCACGGTTCCGTTGGCATTAGGATAAAGGGCACGGATAGTCAGCGTATGGGTGGCAGGGTCTATCTTCGATTCGCGGGCATAGACCGTAGCGTGGAAAGCGTTTAGCTTTCCTTCAAGGGTAAAGTCCAGTCCGGCACCTGTCTTTACATCATTGGCATACCGCTCGGGAACGGCAAATTCTACTTTCAGGGGTGAAATCTTGGTAAGCTTGGCCACGATGGTCGTAGGCGAGGCGTAAGTGCCCACGCTGACTTGACGCAGACCGATGACACCGTCAAAGGGAGCACGAAGCTCGGTTTGTGCGATGTTCGATTCTATCAGGTCGATGTCGGCATTCAAGGTGGCAAGTTCTGTCTTTACTTGTTCGTAGGCTTCCTTGCTGACGGCATCTCTTTCCAATAGGGCATTCTGGCGGAATACACGGTCTTCCGCTAGCTTTAATTGGGAGACGAGACGTTGCAGTTGTGCTTGCAACGGCCGGTCGTTCACTTTGGCAAGCAACTGTCCCTTCTTGACAAAGCTGCCTTCTTCAAAATTTATTTCTACGATTTTACCGGATGTCTCGAAGGAAAGGTCCACTTCCTCGTCCGGTAGCAGGCTGCCGCTGATTTGTATCTCATCTTTCAGCAGTTGCGGTTTGATTATTTTTGCATTTACATTTAGAATTTTCTTACCGTCATGTCGACCGGCCATCACCTTGTCGGCAGCAGTCAATGCTTCATTCTCTTTAGGTAATTGGGAGTAGATTCCTCCTCCAATCAGTCCGGCACCAATCATGATGATGATGCCCCATTTTACTCTTTTATTCATGTTGTAGTCTTAGTAGCAATAAAATCAACCTTAAATTAGACTACGGGAGAAGAGAATAGTTTAAAAGATAAAGAGTTAAAAAAGTGTAAGAATACAGACTGGAAAGGTGATAAAATGACAAATCAGTAAGCAGCCCGGTATTTTCCCTCCTCCTTGTCCTCCAGCATGTTCAGATAGGAAGCGTATCGTGACTCACTGATATAGTGCTTCTCGACAGCTTCGCGTACAGCACATCCGGGTTCGTGGCGGTGGGTACAGTTGCCGTAGCGGCAGTCGGCGGATGTCTTGAATATTTCCGGGAAGTAGTGTCCTATCTCTTCTTCTTCCATATCGAATGTCCCGAAACCTTTGATGCCCGGAGTGTCGATAATATATCCGTTGCCCGGAACCGGGAACATTTCCGAGAAGGTCGTGGTGTGCATGCCTTTATTGTGATAGGTGGATATTTCTCCGGTCTTAATCTCTATATCGGGCAATATTGCTTTGATGAGTGTCGATTTCCCCACCCCTGAATGTCCGGAAAAGAGGGTTGTCCGTCCTTTGAGTTCTTCTTTGATGGTGTCGATGCCTTCCCCTTTTTTGGCAGAAACCTTGAAACAGGGATAGCCGATGGTGGTGTAAAGGTTGATTAGGCTGTCCAAGTAGTGCAGCTCCTCTTCATCGTAGGCATCCACTTTGTTGAATATAATCTTGACGGGAACACTGTATGCTTCGGCAGAGGCGAGAAAACGGTCTATAAAGGTAGTGGAGGTATCGGGATAGTTCACTGTCACTATGAGCATGCACTGGTCGAGATTGGCGGCAAGAATGTGCGATTGCTTGGAAAGGTTGGAGGCGCGACGGATGATGTAATTCTTTCTGTCCTCTATTTCGCTGATAAAGGCCGTACCTTCCTGGTTCAGTATGATTTTCACATTGTCACCCACAGCTACGGGGTTGGTGCTTCGTATGCCTTTCAGCCGGAAGTTCCCTTTGATTTTGCATTCGATGTCCCTTCCGTCGTCAGTCCGTACCAAGTACCAGCTTCCGGTGTTTTTTATAACGAGTCCCCTCAAAATAGTTGAAAGTTGATAGTTGAAAGTTGAACATGGAGAGTTGAAAGGCGCCTATATTGGGTATATCAGGTCATTTTCAACTTTCCATGTTTCGTTTTCAACTTAATTAAACGGTCATGATTTCTTTATCCTTTGCAGCCAGCATGTCATCAATCCGTTTGATGAACTTGTCGTGAATCTTCTGCAACTTCTCTTCACCGCCTTTCTGGGCATCCTCTGCCAGTCCGTCTTTTACAGATTTCTTCAAGGCGTCGATGGCATCACGGCGTGCATTGCGTACGCTGACTTTGGCAGTTTCTCCTTCTCCCTTGCATTGTTTGGCAAGTTGTTTACGGCGTTCTTCCGTCAGCGGCGGGATGCCGATACGGATAATCTCACCATTGTTTTCGGGCATAATGCCGAGGCTGGAGTCAATGATGGCCTTTTCAATGACGCGGAACATGCTCTTATCCCATGGCTTGATGGCAATGCTGCGTGCGTCGGGAGTGGTTACGGCTGCCACATTGTTGATGGGAACCATACTTCCGTAAGAATCCACACGGATACCATCCAGTAAACGGATGTCAGCTTTTCCGGCGCGGATATGAGCCAATGCCTCGTCCAGATACATGATGGCCATGTCCATACTTTCTTGCGCTTCGTCTAAGATGTCTTTTACGTCTCTCATATTATTTTCGTTTTTTGGAATAGCTTTAAATTGGAAACTTTGCAAATATAATTATTAAATCGGGAATTGGGAATTAAGAATTGAATAACATTCGGTTTTTATTCCCATTTCTCAATTTTCAATTCAATTATGCACCAGTGTACCGATGTCTTCTCCTTGCATCACTTTTTTCAGATTGCCCACTGTGTCCATGTCAAAAACGATGATAGGCAGATTGTTCTCCTTGCACATGCAGGTGGCGGTGAGGTCCATCACTTTCAAACCGCGCTTCAACACTTCATCGTAGGTGATGTCGTGGAACTTCGTGGCCGTCGGGTCTTTCTCCGGGTCGGCGGTATAGATGCCGTCCACACGGGTACCTTTCAGCATGACATCTGCTTCAATCTCGATGCCGCGCAGGCTGGAACCGGTATCGGTAGTGAAGAACGGATTGCCTGTACCGGCGGACATGATAACTACTTCACCTGCTTCCATACATTCGATGGCGCGCCATTTATTGTAGAATTCGCCGATGGGTTCCATACGTACGGCAGTCAGCACGCGGGCTTTTACCCCGGCAGCCACTAAGGCGGAACTGAGGGCAAGACTGTTGATAACGGTTGCCAGCATGCCCATCTGGTCACCTTTCACACGGTCGAATCCCTTGTTGGCGCCGCTCAATCCGCGGAAAATGTTTCCACCGCCTATCACGATACCTATTTGTACTCCCAATCCGTGGATTTCCTTGATTTGAGTTGCGTATTCGGCAAGGCGTTTCTCGTCGATGCCGTATTGCTTTTCGCCCATCAGGCTCTCGCCGCTGAGCTTCAATAAGATTCTTTTGTATGTTGCCATAATATATAGGTTTTGTTATACTTTGTTTGTACGCAAAGATAATGTAAACATTTAAAGAGTGGAGGAAAAATCGGGTAAAATCTTCTATGCTCATGGCTTTTTCATTTACAGGAGTTATCACTTTGCACCGTTCCGTGAGGAGTTAAAGAAATTAGAGCCGATACTATCGCGTATGCAGTCATAAAAGTATTGGTTTTTAACTCCTGTAAATGAAAAAAACGTACTATACATACCGAATCCGGAAGCAATTGTACACGCTCTGCCACTCGGAAGCCGGACGGACAACCTCTACTTGGAGCGTGTAAACCTCTACTTGGGCATCCTGAAGTTGACAACTGAATACAGCAGGTTGACAGACTCTTGTGTCTAATTTGACAGACACTTGTGTTCAGCCCGACAGACACCGGAGTCTGTCAGACATGCCGGAGAGGGCTTTCACCGCCAGTCTCCGAAGGGAAGAGAAGTTTCACCGGAAATGCCGATGGATAGGGCGTTTCAGAAAAGGGTGAAAGATGTGGAAGCGCAATAATGCAAGTAAAATGGGCCGGTTTCAGCTACTGATTCGCATTAGTTGCTTTTCTTGCTTCTTATCATCGGGAGTCTTGGAAACAGTTTCCTGAAACGGACCAGATGACTTGTGATGTTTCCCCCTGCGATGACGAGTGTTACGGCTACGATAATCATCACCAGTCCGACGCTTTCTCTGACAGTCAAGCCTTCTCCAAAGACGGTGATTCCGAAGAAGATGGCCGTCACGGGTTCCAATGCGCCGAGAATGGCGGTCGGGGTGGAACCGATATATTGGATGGCACCGGTGGTGCAGAGGAAGGAGATGGCGGTGGGAAAGACAGCCAATGCAAGCAGATTACCCCACAGATACCACTGGTCCGGTGTGTTCAGTACTCCGGAATAGAGCAGGCGTGCCACAAAAAGCGACAGGCCGAAAAGAAGAACATAGAAGGTGACTTTAAGCGTAGCCACATTCTTCAACGATGTCTGGTTGATGCCCACGATGTATATGGCATAGGAAAGGGAAGAAGCGAAAACCAGCAGTGTACCTATCAGGCTCAGCGTGCTGCCATCCTCACTTTCATAGAGCAGTCCGATTCCTCCCAGTGCAAGCAGCATGCAGACGATAGTTTGCAGTGCCAGCTTCTCTTTGAAAACCATAGCCATAATAAGAGCTACCATGATGGGATAGACGAACAACAGGGTAGACGCTATGCCGGCTGCCATGTAGTTATAGCTCAGAAAAAGCGTCAGTGAGGAGAGGGCTACGAGCAATCCCATGATGATAAGCGGAAATGTTTCTTTCCGCTGTATCTTGAATGTTCGCCCTCTCGCTTTTATCATGATGCCCAGCAATGGGATGGCAAAAAGGTATCTGAAAAAGAGTACCGAGTCCGGATTCATGCCGGCTTTGTACAACGGGAGGGCAAACAATGGATTCATACCGTAGGAAGCTGCGGCGATGGAACCCAAAATATATCCTTTGGCTTTTGCGTTCATATCTTTATCTGTAAATTAGCGCGCAAAGGTAGATATTTACTTTGGTTTCCTTTCTCTTTTCTGTATGAAAACCGTATGAATTCTATCCTTATGCCTTCAGTGTATAGTCACCAGCTTCTTCCGTCACCGTCTTTTGCAATTCTTCGAGAGTCTTTTCTCCGTCTGAAAACTCTATGGTGGCTACCGGAGGGTCTAGGGTTACGGTGGCGTGTACGCCCTCCATACTGTTTAATGCTTTCTCTACATGCATGCGGCAATGGTTGCACATCATGCCTTCTACCTTGAATTCTTTTTTCATGATTGTTTCTGTTGGTGGTTCAACTTTTTTGTTTTCTTCTCCTTTATGTATCTTTTTCCGTTTTAGCAGCAGGCTGTTACTTACTACGCTGACACTGCTGAATGCCATAGCTGCGCCGGCTATCATCGGGTTCAGCAGAAAGCCGTTGACGGGATAGAGTATTCCGGCTGCAATGGGTACACCTATTATATTATATATAAATGCCCAGAAGAGATTCTGCCGGATGGTCCGGACTGTCAGACGGGACAGCCGGAGGGCTTCCGGTATTTTTGTCAGATCGGAGGAGATGATAGTCATTTTGGCTACGTCCATGGCGATGTCGCTGCCTCCACCCATGGCGATGCTTAAGTCGGCTTGGGCAAGGGCGGCGCTGTCGTTGATGCCGTCGCCCGCCATCGCCACTTTCCGGCCTTCTGCTTGTAACCGGCTGATAAAGGCTGCCTTGTCCTGCGGCAGTACACTCGCTTGATAATGCGCGATGCCTGCTTTGCGGGCAATTTCGCGGGCGGTGGCTTCATTGTCTCCGGTCAGCATGTGGACTTCGATGCCGGCGGCGCGCAGCTCGCTGACGGCACGGATGGAAGTTTCCTTTATCCGGTCCGTGATTCCGGCTATTGCCAGTGCGTTTTCTCCGTCGGCAAACCAGATGACGGTCTGTGCTTCCGATGTCAGCCGGGCGGCCTCTTCCTGAAGGGACTGACTGACGGCAATCCGGTTCTCTTCCAGCAGTTTCCGGTTTCCGGCGAGGTAAGTCCGGCCTTGTGCCCGTCCTTTCACGCCTTTTCCGGTGATGCTTTCAAAGTCTTGAATCTCTATGGAGGCCGACTTCTGGAGATGGTTCACCACGGCGTCTGCCAACGGATGCTCCGAGAGCTTCTCCAGGCTATAGAAAATGTCCGGCATCGCATTGCCCGCAGTGGCGTCAGTACCGGGCGTCATTGCCTGCGCATCCCATATCAATCTGCTGACTACCGGTTTCCCTTCGGTCACAGTTCCGGTCTTGTCTAGTACCACGGTGTCTATCTTCTTGGCAATCTCCAGGCTTTCGGCATCTTTTATCAGAATGCCCCTTTCGGCTCCCTTGCCGATGCCTACCATGATGGCGGTAGGAGTAGCCAGCCCTAGTGCACACGGGCAGGCGATGATGACCACCGTGACAAATGCCAGCAATCCGTGGGTGAATCCGCCGGTTTCGTCCAGCAGCATCCATGCGATGAAGGCAAGCACTGCGATGCCTATAATGGTAGGCACGAATATCCCGGCTATCTTGTCCACCAGTTGCTGCACCGGGGCTTTACTTCCTTGCGCGTCCTGCACCATGTGTATAATCTTCGCCAGTAGTGTATCCGTGCCGACCTTCTCTGCCCGGAAGCGGAAACTTCCCTTCTGGTTGATGGTACCTGCAAAGACCTTGGCGTCTTTGTGCTTGGACACTGCTACGGGTTCACCGCTCAGCATGCTTTCGTCCACGTAGGAGGTACCTTCCGTCACGATGCCGTCCACGGCAATCCGTTCTCCGGGTTTCACCTGTACGATGTCGCCGGGGCGAATCTGCTCAATAGGGATAATGCGCTCAAAGGAAGAGTGAGGGACAGCGTGTCCTTCATCTACAATGATGGTCACGGTCTTGGGTTGGAGTCCCATCAGTTTCTTGATGGCGGTTGAGGTGTTTCCTTTCGCTTTTTCTTCCAGCAGGCGGCCCAGCAGTATAAAGGCTATGATGACACTTGCCGCCTCAAAATATACATGCGGATGGATGCCTCTGGACAGCCAGAAGTTAGGGAAGAGCATGTTGAACAGACTGAACAGATAGGCAGTCCCCGTACTGATGGCTACCAGTGTGTCCATATTGGCGCTGCCATGCTGCAACTGTTTCCAGGCGCTGCTGAAGAATCCCCGTCCCAGCCAGAAGACAACGGGAGTGGACAATGCCCACATGATGGGATTGGCATAGGACATATCCATAAAGAACATTCCGATGATGGCTATGGGCACGGACAGGATGACGGCCCAGGCCGTACGGAATTTCAATGCATTGAATTTCTTGCTGTGGGCTTCTTCCGCTTCTTCGAGCGTGTTGGTGTCCTGGTTTATCAACAAGTCATATCCGGCGGCTTGCACGGCTTGCTGCAATACTTCGGAAGAGCAATTCCGGGGGATGTATTCCACGGTTGCCGTTGCCGAAGCGTAGTTTACGGTTGCTTTTTTGACACCGGATTGCCGATTCAGTGTCTTTTCTACCCGTACTGCGCACGATGCACAACTCATTCCCAATACGGGAAATGTCTCTTGAACGATATTCTTGTCTGTCATGACAATTATGTTGTTTTGAAGTTTCGTCAATAAATTGAAGAACAAAGATACGCCAAAGAAGTTGGCGAAAGATTATGGTATTCCGGATTTAATTTATAGAATTTTGGTAGGGAACTTTATGCTGTGGGTGCTTTATACCTCGTCAAGTGACTTTCTTTTGTTTTCTTTCATCTTCTTGAAGTGGCTGGGAGTTAGCCCCGTTACATTTTTGAACTGTGAACTGAGGTAGGCGGTACTGGAGTAATTCAGTTTATCGGCAATCTCGTTCAGCGACAGTTCACCGTACACCAATAGTTCTTTGACACGCTCTATCTTTTGGGCTATGAGATACTTCTCGATGGTAGTGTTGGTTGCTTCAGAAAAAAACTTGCTCAACGTACTGTAATCCCGGTGGAATCTGGAAGCCAGATAATCGGATAGATTAACCTTCAGTTTATTGTCATGATAGTGTACCAGTTCGATAATGGCATTCTTTATCAATTCTGTCATTTGCGACTTTTTGTCGTCAATCAGTTCGAAACCGAGAGGTTCGAGCGCATCCTTTACCGTTTGGTAGACCTTGTCTGTTACTTTCTCAGGCAGTATGGCAATGCCCAGTTCTACTGATTCGGGTTGCAGACCTAAACTTTCGAGCTGGCTTTTCACTACCATGATGCAGCGGTTGCACACCATGTTCTTGATGTGCAGCGCGTTTTCCTGATGTATGGTCATATCTATATCGGTCATAGCGCTGCAAAGATAGCGCAAACCGTACTAAAATCAAAACCACTCTCTACGAAATAGGCACCCTCATTATTTCCGACACCGGCATTTGGCCATAAGTTACGGAAACTTCCAACAAACATTCCGTTCGTGCTTCCACTCTTGTATCAGCAGAATACTTACTTTGTTCTGCCATTTCCAGGTTATTCATAAATCTCTCACAACTAAGTAATGAGAAACAAGCAATTAATAGAATTAAGTTTTTCATGAGTTAGTCCTCCTTATAATTAGTGTAACCATAACCTTCTTGTTGCTTGCTTACGTGAAATTTAAGTGAGTGCCAGTTCTTCGTGTTAAAGATCCATTCCGGAAGTTCGCCGGACAGACGATTTCCCTGCAAATCGGGAGGACTGATTCTCGGTTCATCTTTCCATGCATCAAAAGACAGCTTAGTTATATTATTGTTCCAGCAACCTATATAAACTCCATTTAAGTACATGACAAAAATTTGAAAACATCGAATTTTGGGGTATAAGTCGGACGCAGAAGTATTGTTGAAATCTCCTCCAACCCATACTTGACAAGCGACTTTGCCTTTCTTCCATGTTTCAGAATCCTTATCGGTTTAATATTTATATCTTTATGTTCACCAACGAGATATGCCCATACAAGAGCCATGCAGACCATCGCGACAAGTCTTGCGATGCGGTCCATATCACGCATATTGGTGTCCTCGATGTTGAAGCCGGAAGATTTCATGGCTCTAAAGGCCGTTTCTATCTCCCATCGTTTTTTGTATGTCAAAATCGCCTCCTCGGGCCGATTGAAGCATATGAGAATCTGCAATTCCGGAACACCATCGGAGTTTTTGATCCGGCTTCCGGCAAGATAGACATACTCCCCTTTGTGAAGAAAGAGCTTATGGAAGAATTTCTCCTGACCGACCTTCAAGTCATTGAACAGCCACCATGCACGGATTCTTTCACCGGTGGAAGGCTTGACAATCCAGAAATTCTGACGTATTCGAATGCAATACCGTATGCGACGGCTGTTGAGCCATCCTGTCCATTCCTTTCCGATGAACTCGCGGTCTGCCACAAGGCAGTCGATGCATTCCGCTCCGAAAAGACGGATAAAACGTTCCATAATCTTCTTGCGTTCTTCCCAGTTGGAGTTGCCACGTTTAGAGAGAAGACTGAATATCAAAGGGAAGGCAATGCCTTTATAGGTGATGCCCAACATAAGAATGTTGATATTGAACTCCCCGAACTTCCAGTTGGTGCGATCCATGCTGAGTACAAGACCGGTCTTGACGGGAAGCAGCGAGAAAATCATACGGGCTATGATGTCAAGGTCAAGAACATACCTGGCAAAGAATCTTTGGAGCCGTCTGAGGTTGGAGTCCTTGTCGACAGTCGTAGGCATCGCATCAGCCAGTTTGTGAAGGCTGACAGTCTGCACCACACAGAGTGCATGAAGCAGCAGCGCCATAAGTTTTATGCGTGCCAGATTCATACTTTGTCCAAAATGCTCTTGCATAATCGGGAGGATTTGGTTAACTTTGACCGAGTCCTTGAAATTAGTAGTTTTCATGAGAAAAAGCGACCAAACTTTTCCTTTAAATTACTAAATTTCAGGGACTTTCGCAAATTTAATCACTTGTAAATTAGATGTTTAACAGCATAAAATTAAATTTTGTCATCTACTAAAAAACTCCATATTTTAATATTTCTATCGGAAATTCTCCCGATAATTGGTTATTGTGAAAAACTATATTCTTTATTTTATCCAATTTAGCTAGCGATTTGGGAATAGAACCGCTAACTTTTGTGTCGCAGATAACGAGTTTCTGCAAGTTTGCAAGATTCCCCAGTTCTTCGGGTAACGGACCATTCACGAAGTTATTTCCGATAGTAAGTTGCTCTAAATTAGTTAATTTCCCTATTTCGGGTGGAATAAGTCCACTTATCTGGTTAAATCCTATGTAAAGATAAATTAAATTCGTCAATTCACCTATCCAAGAGGGTATTTGTCCTGACAAAGTTCCACCGCCAAGTCCAAGGACTCGTAATTCTGTCAACTTTCTGAAATCATCGGGAAATTCCCCGCTAAAACTTCCATAATAGTTAAATCCAACAATACGGTATTGGTTGGTTGAAGTTTCCAAAGCTATGTCCACTCCACCCCATGTTTGAATATCTTTCAAATCCCAATCATAGCCCCAAGGTCCAATCTTTTTGTATATATTGACCATGGCCAAACTGTCAGACTCATTTAGATGAGGAGCTGTATCTTTAGGCTCTTCTAACGATGGAACATTAGAGTTGCAACTAATAGTACATGCAGCTAACATGTAGATAATGAAGAGGCGAATAACAGAGATTGTTTTCATAATATTTACTATTAAATTAGCTGATTTTCAAATATATAATTTATTTTCTGAAAATGAGTATAATCTCACCACTATTTTAATGGAATTTCAAGAAAATGCGGCACAGATTGAATGTTCTCGGTATTTTCTCTTCAATAAGCTTATTACCAATGCTTTTGCTCCTAACTATGAAATGCTGTTTTTATCAGAAGAACTCTGCCATTGACCTGCGATTTGTCAATGACGGACAGTAAAAATTGTTTTAAATTATATTGAGTTTACGTTACATTAAGCCAAAACAGCCTTGTCGTTTGCTTTGATGCATGGTAATCGGTAATTTTGTGTTCAAAAAAAGATAGTGATTCTACCGAAACGCTTTCCTTATCATCCCCCGGCTCAATCCTGTCTGCACCGCTCCCCGCATCAGGAGGTAGGCGAGGAAAGCAAGCCACAGCGCATGGTTCGCCAGGACGGGACGTAGTCCATAATACAAGACGAAGAAGCTGACGGCTGCTGCGGCCATGGACAATAGCATTCCGCGCGTAGCGGTGGCGCCGATGAAGATGCCGTCCCAGATGAAAGCGGCTATACCGACGGCAGGAACGGCAAGCGCCCAGTAGAAATAGGTGTCGGCAACCGCTATCACTTCTTTGTCATCCGTCAATAGCCCGAGGAAAGCATTACCTCCCAGCGCATAGACCAGTGTAAAGAGAACTGCCATTGCCACTCCCCATCCAAAGAGATGCCGGACGGTGTCTGTAAGGGCTTCCCGGTTGCGTGCGCCTATGTATCTGCCGCTCAGTGCCTCGCCTGCGTAGGCAAAACCATCCATTACATACGAGAACAAAGTGAAGAGCTGCATCAGCAGCGTGTTGACGGCCAGAATGATTTCGCCCTGCGAAGCTCCCGCCGAAGTAAAGAACAGGGTGACGGTCACCAGGCAAAGGGTACGCAGAAAAATATCCCTGTTCACTTGGAAGAACCGGAGCATCGCCCCTTTCTCCCAGATACCTGTCCCTTCTTTCCCTTTAATTCTTAATTTATAATTTTTAATTTCCCAGTATCTCTGCAACTTTCCATAATTGCGTACCCAGAGTGCCAGCCCCATCAGGAAACCGGCATACTGGGCAATCAATGTCCCCAGGGCTACCCCTTCTACTTTCATTCCGCATAGATAGACTAGGCTGAGACTGGCAATGATATTGGCCATATTCTGTGTGATGGCTATATACATGGGAATACGTGAATTCTGCATACCGATGAACCATCCCGTGAGTCCGTATAGTCCCAGCATGGCAGGTGCCCCCCAGATGCAGATGTGGAAATAGCGCGTTGCCATCTCCCTGACTTCGTTTGTGGGATGGATGAGAAAGAAAGCGCCTTGCCTGATAGGCGTTTGCAGCAGGATGAGGCAGAACGCCACCGCCAATCCTATGCCTACAGAACGTATCAGCAGACGTACAACTTCCGGCAAATCCCGTTTGCCGAATGCTTGCGAGGTCATTCCACTGGTACCCATGCGCAGGAAACCGAAAATCCAGTAGATGATGTTGAACAGCATTCCGCCTACGGCAATGGCGCCGATATAGGCCGGTGAGCCTAAGTGTCCGACAATGGCTACGTCAATCAGTCCAAGCAAAGGAACGGTGATGTTTGATACGATGGAAGGCAAGGCTATTTGTAGGATTTGTCTGTCTCTGGGTTTCATTGGTAACGCTTGTTTCATAAGACTGGCAAAGTTACGTAGAAAAAGAGATAAAAAGACCGAAAACAAGCCCGGAAGATGCTGAGGAAACCTAAAAAAAAGAAAATCAAAACAGTTTCTAACTATATTTTGTTGATGTTTGCAGTGAAAGTGCGTAAATTTGTAGGTGCATTTCCATGGAGATGATTCAGACTGTTAAACTATTATATACTTTAAGAATGAAATCCTTAACTTTACTTTTCTCTTTGTTTCTGATGTTGCCGTTGCCGGTTTCTGCGCAGTCGGCGGGTGAACTGTTGCAGAAGGTTTCCGAGGCGTTGTTCGGAGGCAAGGATGATTATGCCGTAAGCTTGTTTCGTCAGTCGGCAGATGCCGGTGTGGACTGTACGGAAATGTTCTATTGGACCAATGTGGACAAGAATAGTGAGGTGGCTCCCCGCTTTGCAGATGTGCTGGCTGCGCACTACAAGGAAATGCGAAATTACGATAAAGCCTATCTCTTCTATAAGGAGTTCTTGCAGCGTCATCCTAAAGATGTGCCTGCACTTGTTTCTTGTGCCGAGATGGAAATGATGCGGGGACAGGAGAAAGATGCCTTGAAAACCTATGAAAAGGTATTGATGCTGGATGCCGACAATCTCCAAGCCAATATCTTCTTGGGGAATTATTATTATCTCCAGGCCGAGAAGGACAAGAAGAAGCTTGAAGAAGACTATAAAAAGATAACTTCCCCCACAAGGATGCAGTATGCATGCTATCGCAACGGACTGTTCGACGTGTTCACCAATAGCTACGGCAAAGCTAAGGCATACCTGCAACGCGTGCTTCAAGTATTCCCCTCCATGGAAGCAGGCAATACGCTGGAAAAGATAAAGAAGATGGAGCTGGAGCTGAAATAGCTGTCCGCATCCCGACTAATAGGAAGGGGCTGTTTGTCTCTTATTTCTCTCCGGTCTCTTTTAATCTCTTCAGATATTCCGAAGGTATGCAGCCGAATTCTTCCTTGAAGCATTGCCGGAAGTAGAACGGATTGTTTATACCTACCTTGAAGGCTATTTCCGAGATGTTGTATTTGCCTTCCAGCAGATATTGCTCGGCATACTTCATCCTTATTTTGCGGACGTATTCGTTGGTGGAAAGTCCGGTAAGCGCTTTCATTTTGCGGTAGAGCGTGGAGTTGCTCATGCACATTTTGTCCGAAAGATAGCTGATGTCTATTTTGTCTGAAGATAGCCGTTCCTCTATCGAACTGGGCGATGACGCTTCTGCCCGCGATGCTCTCAATCAGGTGCGCAGACGTGCCAAGTTGGATGACGTTACGGCAAGTGGAAAGGCATTGCAAAGTGCCATTCGCCAGAAACGCCGTTTGGAATTGGCTTTCGAGCAGAACAGGCTGTATGATATTCGTCGCTGGACTGATACAAATGGTAAAAAGATGATTAGCAATATTCTGGGACCGAACGGCTCCTTTGTAAAGTGGAACACTGAAGAGGCTACCCGTGATGCTCTTGAGTGGGAAAATCAAGGTGAAGCAAGTGACAAAGGCATCACTTTCAACGAGAACCGCGACATGGTGTTCCCCATTCCTTTGTACGAAATCACAATGTCCAACGGTTCCATTACCCAGAATCCGGGCTGGAATTAAACACATTCTGATGAAAACAGATTGTTGTAGGAACTGATTATTCAATAGGTCTTTATATTCTGTCGCGGATAGTTTGCAATGGATTATCCGCGGCAGTTTTTTTAATCCGAAACAATGTTATGAATTTGAGATGTATTTTTATTCTTCCGGCACTGCTTGCCGCAATGGCTTGCAGCGACGATTCTCCCGTTACACCGGATACTCCAGACACTTCTGATAGTCCGGACATTACGAACAGCGTAGAGAAACTGGTGAGCATCGATGCCGGACAGACTTTCCAGACAATAGCCGGCTTCGGTGCCTCGGACTGTTGGGCGCCTGCCTTTGTGGGCAAGTCATGGACTTCGCACCGTGCGGGGATTACGGAACTGCTTTTTTCCTCAGAGATTGTGGGTGGCAAACCGAAAGGAATCGGCCTTTCCCAATGGCGGGTGAATCTTGGTGGCGGCAGTGCCGCGCAAGGTGAAGCCAGCGGCATCGAGGACAAAACCCGTTGTGCGGAATCCTATCTTACCGATGACTTGACGTACGACTGGACCCGTTGCGAGGGACAACGTTACTTCATGGACCGTGCCAAGGAGTTGGGATGTAACAGTTTCATTCTTTTCAGCAATACCCCTCCCGTGCAGTACACTTATAATGGAAAAGGATTTTCGGCCAGAGGGGGACTTTCCAATCTGAAACCGGAACATTATGGTGACTTTGCAGGATATATGGCCGATGTAGCGGCCCGTTATACCGCTGAAGGCTATCACATAAGCCATATTTCGCCCGTCAACGAGCCGCAGTACAGCTGGGACAGCGGCCAGGAGGGCAGTGGCTGGACCAATGACGAAGTAGCTGCATTGGCACGCGAGTTGGATATGTCGTTGGATGCCCGGGGGCTTTCCACAGACATTCTCTTGGGCGAATCCGGTGACTGGGAGTATCTTTATAAAGTGAAAGGTGGGACTGCGTACGCTGGAATTTGATGCCGACAAAGGTTTTGCCCTCAACGGCAACTGGATGAAGGTAAAAGGCGTATGCCTGCATCATGATGCATGGGACATCTGGAACTATGACGAGGGACAGAACATACGCGTGGTGTGCTATACCAATGCTCCGCAGGCGCGCTTGCTGCTCAATGGCAAGGTGGTAGGCGGGATGAAACCCTATGATGAAAAGACCGGTATTATCTATTGGGATATTCCTTTCCAGGCAGGTGAGCTTCGTGCTGAGGGCTGCGATGAGGAAGGAAATGCCTTGTCAGGCTATTCCATCCGGACGTCCTTATGCCATTCGTGCCACTGCAGACCGCACGATTTTATCTGGCGACCGTGCCACTGCGCATATTACCGTAGAGGTGGTTGACGAAGAAGGTGCTGTTGTGAAACTTGGCGACAATGAAATTACGTGTGCAGTTGAAGGGCCTGAGCGTCTGCTTGGGCTCGAAGGCTCTGACAACAGTGACATGAGTGACTATACCGATAACCGTCACCGTGTATACCACGGGCGTTTGCTGGCCTATATACAGACTACCGGAGGGGAGGGAACGGTTAAAGTAAGGTTTACTTCCCCCCCCTTCTGAAAGGAGCCGAAGTGAAGTTTGAAGTAGGGCAGTAGTACACTGCTATGGACTTGTGTTTGTGCCATCGTATTGGCACAGTTGTGCCAGTACGTTGGCAAGGCTGTGCCAATACGATGGCACAACTTTGCCAACGCGATGGCACGGGTTGTGTATTTCTTATAGAATGTATTGCACTTCCTTGAAGAGATATTCCCGTTCACTTCCTCCTTCATCCTCCAGCACGAACCGTCCGTCTTGCTCTACACGCAGCAACCGGGCAAGGAACTTGCCGTTGGCATCTTCATAAGGGTGCAATCCCCGGCGACGGAAAAGGGAGCGGGCATACCGTGTGGATATCTCGTCGGAGTAGGCGGAGAAGTCCTCCATTTGGAGGCTGTTGTAGTAGATTTGTATACGTCTCAGGATATGGGCAAGGATTTCATAACGGTCGTGCTCCTTTCCGGTGATTTGTTTCAGTGAGACGGGGTTGGGAGCATCACTGTTGAAGACTTCCTGGTTGATGTTGATGCCGATTCCGGCAATGCTGCGCTTGATATGGTGTCCGGAAAGGTCGTTCTCTATCAGTATGCCGCAGATTTTCCGGTCTTTCCAATAGATGTCGTTCGGCCATTTGATGGTGATTTCATCAGACCATCTGCTCAGTTCTTCCTTAATAGTGAGGGAGACGATTTGTGAAAGGATGAACTGCCGGCGGGCTTCCAGAAAAGAAGGGTAGAGTACAACGCTGAAAAGCAGGTTCTTGCCTTCTTCGGCTTCCCAGGTGTTGCCGCGCTGGCCTTTACCGGCAGTTTGGAACTCGGCAGTCACGGTTGTTAGTTCGGCAACGGATTCTTGCAACTGGTTGCAAAGCTGGCTGAGGTATTGGTTGGTCGATGCCGTCTCGTCCAATGCCACCAGCGGGAACGGGAATGTGTCAGGGCAGGGCTTCATATTCGGTACGCATTTTTTTGGTGAACTTCTTCAATACTTCTTCCACGGAGTGGTCTATCAGTTGCTTCAACAGTTTGTCGTCGACGTCACCGTCAAGGAACACCTGGTTCCAGTACTTTTTGTTGAAGTGATAGGCACCTTCGATGGCAACATAGTGCTCCCGCAGTTCGAGTGCATATTCGGGGTCGCATTTCAGACAAATCTTATTGGCACTTTCCAGGTCGATGAGTGCAAACATTTTACCCATGACCTTCATTACGAGCGAGTATTCGTCGAACGGAAGGCATTCCATGACGGCCTTTTTGCTGAGGCAATATTCGCGGGCGGTTTCTATGTCCATGATGGTATTTACGGTTTACAATTTATGATTTACGATTACAATAACTCTCATTTGTCAGTTATCAAAACATGGGCGGATAGAAGGCATCCTTCATGTGCTCTATCCTGAATGCTCCCGGTTCGCCTACGGCTGTTATGATGTCGAAGCGAACGGGTACATCCAGGCAGAAGAGCTTGACATAGGCATCGGCCGCTACGACAATACGGCGTATTTTCTGCCAGTTCACGGCATCCTGCGGCTCGATGTAGTCCGTATTGCTACGGGTTTTCACTTCCACTATTATCAGTTCTTCGTCTTTGGCAGCCACTATATCTAGCTCCAGGTGATTCTTTCGCCAATTACGGTCGCGTATGGTGTAACCGTTCTGTTCCAAATATTTGGCAGCGGCGTCTTCACCGGCTTTTCCAAGAATATTGTGTATTGCCATTATTCCGGCAACTTAATCATGCCTTCATGTCCTCGTCGGTAGATGGCAGGGACCTTCAAGGCTTTGCCTCTCATCAGGGTTTCTGCACTGCGTGTTGTGGGTATCGGAGCCTGACCGGTGATTTCCTGGATGGCACGGGCATATAGGAACTCTTTATCCGAACCATAGTCTCTGTATACGTAATATCCGTCTCCTCTGCCGTAAGGGTCGTTTTCATCTATTTCGATGTCAGGTGTGAACCCATTTTCATAATCTCCAACACCTTTGGCATTATAGCTCTGGAAGGTAATGGGAACTACTTCGTAGACATTATTTCTTATGGTATATTCTACTGGTTCCATACCTACATTCTTACCGGTAGTTCTTTTACCTATAAGTGTTACTTCTACATCTATTCCCTTTAGAGAATTGATGACAAGTTCACTGGCTGATGCTGTTCCGCTACCTACGATACAATAGACGTGCTGAAGGTTTAAGGCACCTGCTGATAGAGATGTAGCCAGATTCTCATAGTTGGAATATGCAAACAATTCTTCCTCACGTTTATTGTTGCGTTTTTCCATTCTTTCTTTATTATATCTCAGGCTTGTAAACACCTTGCCTTCAGATTTTGCGCCGGCTATACAAGTTGCTATTAGGTTGGCTGATATAACGTGGCCACCTCCATTGTAACGTAAATCCAAAATTAGGTCAGTGATATTCTGGCTTTTGAATTCTTTGAATACATCGAATAATTCTTGGTCATATCCAGCCTCAAATCCAGAATAAACAAGATAGCCGATCCTGTGCCCTGGAGTTTCTTCTTCTGTTGTCACTTTGCTGAAAAGAACAGGATTGCAGTACATGGCTTCAGAAGATATGTCTTTTTCCTGGGTACCTCCCTCCATATCCTCCTCTGTAATTTTCAGACTGAAAGCCGAAGCAGGTATCAGTAAATCTAGGTAATGTTGCCAATAATTATTCATGGTTAACTTCTCTCCGTTTATTTGCATGATTGAGGAACCTCGTTTAATACCTGCTCGTGCTGCCGGTGAATTGGGATAAACACCTTGTACAAAGAAGTAGATAGTGTAATTATCTTCACTTCCAATTGCTCGGACGTCTGCTCCGGTAATACCGAAACTGTAGGTTTGTTCTTTTTTTACCCATTGAGTGGAACGGGTTGAACCGATGGGATTTTTTTTCTGTATGTATGAAAAGAGAGTATATTTCCCATCAGCAGTAGCCTTTTTATCCAAAGTATTGGTAGTCATACTTCCCAATGCATCATAGAAGAAGTCTTCATAGCCTTTGTTATGGTCAAGATTCAACGTTTTGTATTCATCGTTCCAGAGATACATTTCCCTCAGATATTCGTCAACTTTTGCGTTAATCTCCATATCTTCAGTGGTTTGGAGAACACTAGTCCCCTTTTGTGTAACTTCAAAACTTGCAGGAGAATAGCCGTCTATATTAATGGAAATTCTGGCTGTCCGGTCGGTGGTGGAACTTGTACTTACAGATAATTTCAAGGTGCTTTGTCCTTTTGTACCCGAGGTCGTATTCAGTTTGCACCAATCCGCTCCTGAGGTGACGGAAGCTACCCATTTGGCTGCAGCATTGAAGCTTACAGACAACTCATTATCCTGGCTGATCTCCAGGGATTTTCCCTCTGTCCAACTCTGATTGGTTATGCCGATATTAAGTTTATTATCGTCATCGTCACTACATGAGATAAAACTTATACTGAACAATGTGAGTAGAAAGAAACTAAGATAATTTACATGTTTCATACCTTTTAAATTTAGAACTCTCCAAAAATACGTTTTTAATTACTAAATTAAGATGTTTTTAAGAAATACTTTAAGTTTACCGGTCAGAAAAATATTTCAGTGCTATTTAAGTGTTTCCGATATAAAAATTACGTAGGTTCGTTTTGTTTTTACAGAAGTAAAAGTAATTTTGCAGGAAATATGAGAAAGAGAGATAAAACGTGTGCAAAAGCAACGCCCGAAGAACCGAAACGCGAGCAGCGCATGGTATGCCTGATGAGCGAGGAAGAACTGCGGATTGTAGACCGTTATCTGGATAAATACAAGATAACGAACAAGTCGCGCTGGCTGCGGGAGACTATTCTCATGTTTATCCATAAGAATATGGAAGAGGATTATCCTACTTTGTTTGGTGAGCACGATATGAGGAGGTGAAAATTAAGAATTAAAAATTGAAACGGAGTGGCGTTGGACGATAGCTATTATATGAAACAGGCGCTTCTGGAGGCGCATAAGGCAGGTGAACGGGGAGAAGTTCCCGTAGGTGCGGTTGTGGTTTGTAAGGACTGTATCATAGCCCGTGCCCATAATCTGACAGAGACCTTGACAGATGTCACCGCCCATGCCGAGATGCAGGCCATTACCGCTGCCGCTGCAACCCTTGGTGGCAAATATCTGAATGAATGTACTCTCTATGTCACAGTGGAACCTTGTGTGATGTGTGCCGGTGCCATTGCTTGGGCACAGATGGGACGCCTGGTGTTTGGCGCCGAGGATGAGAAAAGAGGGTATCAGCGCTATGCCTCGCAGGCATTGCATCCCAAAACAGAAGTAGTAAAAGGAATCCTGGCAGATGAATGTGCCGTCCTAATGAAAGAGTTCTTTGCCGCCAGGCGCAAATAATCCTTTATCCTTAATTCCTACTCTTTGATTTCTTCAAAATCCACATATTCTCCTTCGTCTTTGGAGAACAGTTTCTTGTGGCGGGGACGTATTTCACCCTCTTCGGCTTGTGCCTCCTCAGGCGATTGTTTATTATCATTGTAGGAATACCCTCCCGGCTGGTAATTACCATTTCCTTTTTGGTAGGGACCGGAGTTGGAGGAAGTACGGTGTCCACCCAATCCGAATATGGTTCGGATGACACTACCGATAATGCTAAGACCAATGAGCAGAATGGCAATTATGATGATGAATAAAAATCCTAAAATATGAAACATGGGCTAATGTCTTTTTATGTGTTCGTTTTCTGCGAACTTCAATACAACAATTGTGCCATAAAAATGTTTATTTACTTTTCCTTGTAATAAGCGAAAGTAGTATATACCACACGATAATTGCAGCAAAGCTGCAGATTCCCAAGAAGATAAGGAACGGAATGCAGACAAGTAGGAAAATGAAGCTTGTTTTATTGTCCTTCCATGACAGATTCTTGAATTTGAGTGAGAACATTGGAATCTCCGATACAAGCAACCATGAGAAAAGGCAGACCAGCAGCAACAGATAAACCGGATGGAAGCTGTTGCTCACCAAACAGTCGTGAGCGCCCGTCACCAATGAAGCCCAAAACAAGGCATTTGCCGGGACGGGAAGTCCTACGAAAGAGCTTGTCTGGCGGGTGTCATTGTTGAATTTGGCAAGCCGTAGTGCAGAGAACACGGACAAAAGAAATGCGAGATAGGGAAAAACGTCGGCCATGCTTTCCATTGTGCTTGGATAGTTCATTTCCTTGAACAAGGAAAATACAATCAGGGAAGGGGCCACTCCGAAACTGACATCATCTGCCAGAGAATCCAAATCCTTGCCGATAATGGAATGTGCGTTCAGTGCACGTGCCATCATGCCGTCGAAGAAATCGAATACGGCACTGAAGATAATGAAAGCGAGTGCCCATTCATATTTGGCTTCGGATGCCATGACACAGGCAATGCACCCGGAGAATAGGTTCAGGCAGGTCAGAATATTTGGAATATGGCGGGTAATGCAGTTTGCCATTGTTGTTCTTTTATTATTTAAGTTTGGCTATCACAGTCTGATTACCGGTAGTCTGTTGTCCTAGTTTAACGAATACTTCGGTGCCCAACGGCAGAAAGACGTCCACGCGGGAACCGAATTTGATGAAACCCATATGCTCGTCGATATAGCATTCCTCGCCCGGTTCGGCATAGGTTACGATACGGCGCGCCATGGCTCCGGCTATCTGTCGTGCCATAATTTCCACGCCTTCCGGAGTTTCTATTACTACAGTGGAACACTCGTTGTCGGTGCTGGCTTTGGGCAGCCAGGCTTTCATGAACTTTCCGTTTTTGTGCCACACTTTCTTTACCGTACCGTCTACCGGATACCAGTTGGCGTGTACATTGACCAGGCTCATGAATATAGATACCATGATACGGCGGTCGTGGAAGTATTCGTTTTCTTCTACTTCTTCCACCACTACGATTTTACCGTCGGCAGGAGCTATCACGACTTTCTCTGTTTCCTGTCCGAACAAACGGATGGGACAGCGGAAGAAGTTCACTAGTATACCATATACAATGAGGCTAATGACCGCTACTACGTAAAAAGGAACTTTGCATTCCAATCCGAAGTAAAGGGCAGTGTTGACAGTCAGAATCAGAGCCAAGCTGCCTGCTAATGTATGTGTTCCTTCACGGTGTATACGTATCTTTTTTAATCTTTTTAATCGACTCATGTATATAGTATTTGCTATTTTAGATAGAAATTATTTGCAAAAATAGGCTTATTTTGAAAATCTAACAAGGATTTGGAGAGAGAAATGTGCGTGTTGATAACTTTTTGGGAAATATTTTTGTTAGCTGTGATAGAGGTTGTAATTTTAGGCTCTCAATAGATAGGATATATATGCAAGATTTTGTTCATTTACATGTCCATACCCAATACTCTCTTCTGGATGGTCAGGCAAGTGTCAGCAAGCTGGTTGACAAGGCTATGAGGGATGGTATGAAAGGCATTGCCGTGACCGACCATGGAAATATGTTCGGTATCAAGGAGTTCACCAACTATGTCAACAAGAAGAACAGCGGGCCGAAGGGGGAGATAAAGGACCTCAAGAAAAGGATTGCCGGTATTGAAAGTGGTGAGATAGAGTGTGAAGACAAGGAAGCGGAGATTGCCGATTGCCGTACCAAGATGGCAGAAGCGGAAAGCAAGTTGTTCAAGCCGATTGTAGGCTGTGAAATGTATGTGGCCCGCCGAACCATGGATAAGAAGGAGGGGAAGCCGGACCAGAGTGGTTATCACCTGATTGTGCTGGCAAAGAATGAGAAGGGGTATCACAATCTGATAAAACTTGTATCGCATGCTTGGACAAGGGGATACTATATGCGTCCGCGTACAGATCGCAGTGAACTGGAAAAGTATCATGAAGGGCTGATTGTCTGCTCGGCTTGTATCGGTGGCGAGGTTCCTAAGAAGATTATCAATGACCAGCTGGAAGAGGCGGAAGAAGCTGTACGCTGGTATAAGAATCTGTTTGGCGATGATTATTATCTGGAACTTCAGCGCCATAAAGCCACTGTTCCCCGTGCCAATCACGAAGCTTATCCGCTTCAGCAGAAGGCGAATGCCAAGTTGTTGGAGCTTGCCCGGAAATATGACATTAAGGTTATCTGTTCCAATGATGTCCACTTTGTGGATGAAGAGAATGCGGAAGCGCACGATCGCCTGATTTGTCTGAGTACGGGTAAGAATCTGGATGACCCTACCCGAATGCTCTATACTAAGCAGGAATGGATGAAGACAAAGGCTGAGATGAACGCCTTGTTTGAAGATGTTCCCGAAGCCTTGTCCAATACCTTGGAGATTTTGGACAAGGTGGAGTATTATTCTATCGACCATGCTCCTATTATGCCTACGTTTGCTATTCCTGAAGATTTCGGGACGGAAGAAGGCTATCGTCAGAAATATACCGAAAAGGACTTGTTTGATGAGTTCACTCAGGATGAGAACGGCAAGGTGGTGCTGGATGAGGATGCCGCCAATGCCAAGATAAAGCGTCTGGGGGGCTACGACAAGCTGTACCGTATCAAGCTGGAAGCCGACTATCTGGCAAAGTTGGCATTCGACGGTGCCAAGAAGTTGTACGGTGACCCCTTGTCCGACGAGGTGAAGGAACGTCTGGTCTTTGAGCTGTACATCATGAAGACGATGGGTTTCCCGGGATACTTCTTGATTGTGCAAGACTTTATCAATGCCGCCCGTACACAGCTGGGAGTCTCGGTGGGACCGGGACGTGGTTCGGCTGCCGGTTCGGCGGTGGCCTATTGCTTGGGCATCACGAAAATAGACCCGATTCAATACGACCTTCTGTTCGAGCGTTTCTTGAATCCCGACCGTATCTCTTTGCCTGATATCGATGTGGACTTCGATGATGACGGGCGTGGAGAAGTGCTCCGCTGGGTGACGGATAAGTACGGGCAAGAGAAGGTGGCGCACATCATTACATACGGCACGATGGCGACCAAGATGGCCATCAAGGATGTGGCACGCGTACAGAAACTGCCTTTGAGCGAATCAGACCGTTTGTGCAAGCTTGTGCCGGATAAGATTCCCGACAAGAAACTCAATTTGCCCAATGCCATTGCCTACGTGCCCGAATTGCAGGCTGCGGAGGCTTCGCCCGATCCACTGGTGCGCGATACGATGAAATATGCCAAGATGCTGGAAGGTAATGTACGCGGTACGGGTGTGCATGCCTGCGGTACTATTATTTGCCGTGACGACATCACGGATTGGGTACCTGTCAGCACGGCGGATGATAAGGAAACGGGCGAGAAGATGCTCGTAACCCAATATGAAGGTTCCGTCATTGAAGATACGGGACTTATCAAGATGGACTTCCTCGGACTGAAAACCTTGTCCATCATTAAGGAAGCCGTTGCCAATGTACGTCTGCACCGCGGCTTGGAACTCGACATCGACAAGATATCCATTTCCGACCCTGCTACCTATAAACTCTATTGCGACGGCCGTACCATCGGTACGTTTCAGTTTGAATCGGCTGGCATGCAGAA
Organism: Bacteroides muris (ex Fokt et al. 2023); assembly: GCF_024704895.1. Taxonomy (NCBI): domain Bacteria; kingdom Pseudomonadati; phylum Bacteroidota; class Bacteroidia; order Bacteroidales; family Bacteroidaceae; genus Bacteroides; species Bacteroides muris (ex Fokt et al. 2023). The sequence goes on from NZ_JAMZEE010000014.1 coordinate 41,573, forward strand.
GTATCTGCGCGAGTTGCAACCGAGCACTTTCGAGGACTTGATTGCCATGAACGCCCTCTACCGTCCGGGGCCTATGGATTATATCCCCGACTTCATCGACCGTAAGTGGGGACGTAAGCCCATCGAGTATGATATCCCCATCATGGAGAAGTATCTGAAGGATACCTACGGCATTACGGTCTATCAGGAGCAGGTCATGCTTCTGTCGCGTTTGCTGGCAGACTTCACCCGTGGTGAGTCTGATGCCTTGCGTAAGGCAATGGGTAAGAAGCTGCGTGACAAGCTGGACCACATGAAGCCGAAATTCATTTCAGGTGGACAAAAGAACGGCCACAATCCGAAAGTGCTCGAGAAAATCTGGGCCGACTGGGAAAAGTTTGCATCCTATGCTTTCAACAAGTCACATGCCACTTGCTATTCGTGGGTGGCCTATCAGACAGCTTTTCTCAAGGCCAATTATCCGGCAGAATACATGGCAGCGGTCATGAGTCGAAGTTTGGCGAATATTACCGATATAACCAAGCTGATGGACGAATGCAAGGCAATGGGCATCAATACATTGGGACCGGATGTGAATGAAAGTAACCTGAAGTTCACCGTGAACAAGGAAGGCAATATCCGTTTTGGCCTTGGTGCGGTGAAAGGGGTAGGCGAGGGTGCTGTGCAGAGCATTATGGAGGAACGCGAAAAGAATGGTCCTTTCAAAGGGATATTTGATTTTGTGCAGCGTGTCAATCTGACAGCCTGCAACAAGAAGAATCTGGAATGCCTTGCCTTGGCGGGCGGGTTCGATGGCTTCCCTGAGTTGAAGCGAGAGCAGTTTTTTGCCGTAAACTCCAAGAACGAGGTCTTCCTCGAAACTTTGGTGCGTTATGGTAACCGTTACCAAGCTGACAAGGCAGCGGCTGTAAATTCCCTATTCGGTGGTGAGAATGTGGTGGATATCGCCACTCCGGAGATACCGGTAGCGGAACGTTGGAGTGACCTTGACCGTTTGAACCGGGAGCGTGATTTGGTAGGTATCTATCTGTCCGCACATCCGTTGGATGAATATTCTGTGGTTCTGGAGCATGTTTGCAACACTCACATGGCAGAGCTGGAAGATAAGACGGTGCTTGTGGGACGCGAAATAACAATGGGTGGCATCGTGACTGCCGTGCGTCGCGGTATCAGCAAGAACGGCAATCCTTACGGCATAGCCAAGATTGAAGACTATTCCGGTTCGGCAGAACTTCCTTTCTTCGGAAATGATTGGGTGACTTATCAGGGGTATCTGGGCGAGCGTACCTTCTTGTTCATCAAAGCCCGTTGCCAGCCTAAGCAATGGCGGCAGGATGAACTGGAACTGAAGATAACCTCCATGGAATTGTTGCCTGACGTCAAGGAAAAACTGATCGAGAAGATTACTATTCTCATTCCGTTGAGTGTGCTGAATAAGGCTTTGATAACTGAACTGGCAGAACTGACCAAGGAATGTCCGGGTAGTACGGAGCTTTATTTCAAAGTCAGAGATGAGGATAGTAAGATGACGGTCGATTTGATTTCCCGTCCCGTGAAGCTTTCCGTGGGGCGTGAACTAATTACTTATTTAAAAGAACGTCCGGACCTTGAGTTCAGAATTAATTAGTTTTCTTTGTTAGAAAACGAAGATAGGCTGCACCTCAGCATAAAAAATGAACAAGTTCATTTTGTTTTGCATTCGGTTTGCACTATCTTTGTTTCGAAAGCGAAGGCTGATAAAATGCAATTGACAGTAAATTAATAATTATAGTTGACATTTAATATTAAAAGAAATGGCTTTAGAAATTACAGACAGCAATTTTCAAGAAATCCTGGCAGAGGGAAAACCTGTAGTTATGGATTTCTGGGCGCCTTGGTGCGGCCCTTGTAAGATGGTGGGACCAATCATCGATGAATTGGCTACTGAATATGAAGGAAAAGTGATTATTGGCAAATGTGACGTGGATGAGAACGGTGACGTAGCTGCCGAATATGGTATACGCAACATCCCTACAGTCTTGTTCTTCAAGAATGGAGAACTGGTGGATAAGCAGGTAGGTTCGGCTCCGAAATCTGCTTACGTGGCCAAGATAGAAGCGATATTATAAGGTACTATTTGACGATTTGCTATTTACGATTTACCTTTTCGGCATCATGGCACAGCCAAATAGTAAATTGTCAAATAGTCAATAACATTAACCCTTTAAGCAATAGTAAGTATGGGAATGGAAGACGATTTTTTGCAGAATGATGTCGATGATGAAAAGACTATCGAGTACATCAAGAATTATTTGCCGCAGGAGTTGAAAGAGAAGTTCTCTGACGACGAGTTCTATTATTTTCTCGATTTGATTGACGAGTATTATTCCGAGAGCGGCATCCTTGATGCGCATCCGGATACAGATGGGTACATCGAGATTGATTTGGAGAAAATCGTGGACTATATTGTCAAGGAAGCCCATAAAGATGGGATGGGTGACTATGATTCGGAAGAAATCTTTTTCATCGTGCAAGGTGAAATGGAGTATGCGGAATCTTTGGACGAAGAATAGTCTGTATCAAAAGTATAGGAAAATCGCGGATAAGCATGGCTTTATCCGCGATTTTTGTTTTTATGTAGCCGATGGCGTATTCAGAAAAAAGAAGATGGACGTTCCGATGAGGATGACACCCAATACACCGTAGAACCAACGGGCTTGCCGCCGCCCTACATTTTGCACGATAAATTGGGTGTTTCGGGCAGTAAAGAACCAGTTCCAGTTCAATATGGCTGCCAGCAAGGCGATGATGCCCGCGACGGCAAAAATTCCTTGAACGATGTATTGGCTCATGGGAATTGACAATTAAAAATTAAAGGGGGGAAGGGTTATTCAAAGTTTTCCAAGGTGACTTTCCGCTCTCCGTTTTCTATTTCCTCTATGGTCACTTTGATAGTCTTGCCCGGCAGAAGTTCCTCTACCAGTTCCGGCCATTCTATGAAGCAGAGGGCACCGCTGTAGAAGTAATCTTCATACCCCATGTCATACACTTCTTCCAGCTTCTTGATGCGGTAGAAGTCAAAATGGTAAATCAGTTCACCGGCAGTGTCGGAACGGTATTCGTTGACAATGGCGAAGGTGGGGGAGGTTATGACGTCGGAAACGCCTAACTCCTCGCAAACGGCTTTGATGAAAGTCGTCTTGCCCGCCCCCATTTTTCCATAGAGGGCGAAGACTGTATTGTCACCCATTTCAGCGATGAACTGGCGGGCGGCTTCGTGAATCTGGTCTAATGACTGAATTTTGATTTCCATTGTGTTTATAGATTTCTTTAGCGTTGCAAATATAGCCAAAAACTTTTTCCTGTCTTGCAAATGGCATAGATAATGATGGAAAAGAATATGATGGATGCACCCGAGGGGACATTCAAGTAGAAAGAAATCATCAGCCCGCCCAGGCAACTGAGATAACCGATGCCGATGGAAAGCCAGATGATGCGGTGGAACCGGTGCGAGAACAAGTTGGCGGTCATCTGGGGAACAGTGAGTAGGGAGATGACCAGTACGATGCCCACCATGCGCAGGCATGCCACGATGGTAAGCGCAATGAACATCATCAGTACATATTCGAATACCTGCACCGGAATACCTTGCGAGCGGGCAAACTCCCGGTCGAAAGCTACGTAGATGATAGGATGGAGATATAGTGCGAAGAACAGTGCCAGCAGGGCGGCAAGCCCTCCCAATAGAGCAATGTCGCTCCAGGTAATCGTGAGAATGTTGCCGAAGAGATAGGCAGACAAGTCGGGGGCGAATCCCGGTGAAAGGAAAGTGAACATGATGCCCAGTGCCATACCCAATGTCCAGAATACGGCAATGGCAGAGTCTTCCCGCATATCCTTTCGTTTGCTGAGCCACTCTACACCGAAAGCGGACAAGACTGCAAACAAGGCTGCCGACAGAATGGGGGAAATGCCGGTATACAGCCCTATGCCTATCCCGCCGAAGGAGGCATGTGTCAATCCACCGCTGATGAACACCAGTCTCCGGGTGACGATGTACGTGCCTATGAGCCCGCAAGCGATACTTGCCAGCAGACTGCCGATGAGTGCATGTTGGAAAAAGGTGTATTGCAGTAGCTCCATTTATTCAATTAAAAATTAAAGGTTAGATGTGGAGTGTTAGGAATGGGGAGTGAGACGGCGTTCGCCGATAATGAGGAACACTTCATCTTTAATGTTGTTCGGCAGGGCTATGCCGCGCAGTTGCAGGCTGCGCACCCATCCGGCTACGTCCGTGTCTTGCATCGTATAGAACACGTCGCGGAACTCGTCTTCCTGCTCGGGAGTATAGACATCGGGAGCGGTGCCGATGTATTTGTCCAGTTCTTCATCATCGTAATATTCTATTTGTTTGCTGACGGCTGCCAGTAGGCTGTCACGTTCGCAGGTTTCATGCTGTCCGCAGCATTCGGCATTTACTTCTTGCACTTCGGGCATGGCGTCCAGTTCGCCGCGGTCTATCTTCTTCTGTAGTTTCCGGTTGCGTATAATTCCGGCCGTGGCTGCCACGAGGGCAAGTACAATCAGGCTAATAATCAATATCCACATGGGCTTCCTTTTCTTGAAAAACATGTTCTGTTAATAGAACGGACAAAGATACATATTGTTTTGCACACGGCAAAATTATGCTTCGGATTGAATAGATAGAGTGCAAGGCATGTCGTCTGGCTGTTTATTCCACTTTGAATCCTGCTTTTTGCAAATCATTCCAGTAGGCTGGATAGGATTTGGAGACTACTTGCGGCTCGTCTATCCGGATGTGTGGCAGGGCGAGGCTGGTTGGGGCAAATGCCATGGCCATGCGGTGGTCTTCGTAGGTGGCAATAACGGGGGCGGCGTCTTCCGGGCAACGTTCGCCGTCCCACAACAAGATGCTGTCTTGCTCGGAGCGTATAACGTAACCCAGTTTGCGCAGTTCCGTAATGAGGGCGGTGATACGGTCAGTCTCCTTTATTTTGAGGCTTTGCAGGCCGGTGAAGCGGAAAGGAATGTTCATCAGGCAGCAGGTGACGACAAAGGTCTGTGCCAGATCGGGGATGTCCACCATGTCTTCGTCGAGACGGGCGGCGGGAATGCCCTTCCGGGTCAGTTTTACTCCCCGGTTTGTATATTCGGTATGGACACCAAGGCGGGCAAAGACTTCTGCACCGCGGCTGTCGCCTTGATAGCTGTGGGCGAAGAGTCCGAGCAGTTCGATTTCTGCAGGGTGTGTTTTTTCCTTCGCACTGTTTTCACTTTCTTTCGCGCTACTTCCATCTTCCCCTTTCATTTTTAATATTTCATTTTTGATTCCTTCTATTGCCATCATCTGATACCAGTAAGATGCGGCGCTCCAATCGCTTTCCACAGTAAAAGGGGTATCCGTGTATCCGCCGGGGCTGACGGCGATGCAATCTTTGGAGGTCCAGTCGGCCTGGGCGCCGAAGTCGCGCATCAGTTGCAGGGTCAGGTTGATGTAGGGGCGGGAGATGATGTCACCCGTCAAGTGCAGGCGCAAGCCTTTGGGGAGGACGGCACCAATCATCAGCAGGGCAGATATGTATTGTGAGCTGACGTTACCGGCGAGGGATATTTCTTCGCCCTTCAGTTCAGTTCCGGTGATGTGCAAGGGGGGAAAACCCTCGTTCCTGACGTATTCAATCCGGGCGCCGAGCTCTCTTAGGGCGTCTACCAGTATGCGGATGGGGCGTTGCTGCATGCGTTGCGTACCGGTGATGATGCGGGTGCCCGGAGTTACGCTGAGGTAGGCAGTGAGGAAACGCATGGCGGTACCGGCGGCAAGAATATCTATATGTCCGGGATTTCCGTCGAGGGCGCGGGTCATCACCATGGTGTCGTCACAATCGCTCAGATTGCAGGGAAGGATGTTGCCATGGGCTAAGGAGTGGAGGATGAGTGCCCGGTTACTGATGCTTTTGGATGCCGGTAGCTGTATGGTTGCGTGCAGCGAGGCAGGAGCGGAAACGGTATATTGCATGGTCGTATTTGTTAAGTTACGGTGGTAAGTTTTTTTATTGTCACTGCAAAAGTAGGATAAATCTTTAAGAAATGGAAAAAAGGTAACTTGTTTCTGTGGTTTCAGTCTTTCGCTTGCCTTTGTGGGGGTAAGTCCCGATGTTGGGACAGACAGATATAATAAATATTATTCTTATGGAAATAGATTTGCTCCCCTCTCGCTTTGTTGTTTTCGGCCATATCTCTTTATGCTGGCCTATACCAACCGTTCCTTGTCCTATGTCCAACTCTAGTGTGCATTTTGAAGGAACAGTACATGAAGAACCCATCTTCGGCTTGGAGCTGATATTGCCGATTATTTCGCTGACTATATCGGGGTGCGAAATATATATCGGTGAGCTTCTTGGAGATACATCCCGACGATATGCACGAGTAGAGGCTCTATGGGATAATGTTCCGTACGGGGAGTTCCAGTTCTCCCCAATCAATCATAGCATTGAACAGTCTGACCGTGGAGAATGAGGATAAGTTTTCCGGTCTGATGTCTTTTTCCTGCAAGATTCCTTCTTCCAGTAAGGCTGCCCGTTTGGTCCCTTTCAGCAGGGGGCGTGCCGGTGTGTACCAGTGGGTGCCGTTGTAAAAGGCGATGTTGGCAATGGAGGTATCTGTCAGTAGCCCTTGTTTTACAATCAGAATGTCGTCGCACACTCCGCGAAGTGCGAAAAGGCGGTTCAGAGGTTCGCGTCCGGTGCTTTTGTAGGTGTAGTCAATGTCATCTGCCTGTATCAGTGCCAGCGAATGCACGTGCCGCATGACGTAGGAGGAATAGCTGGCGTCTTCAATACCTTTCTCACCATACACTACGCGTGCCTTGACGATGCCTGCCTTGCAGCCGGGAAAGAGATGGTCGGACAGTTGTAGAGGTGTGCTTTCCGGCCAGAAGTGGGCACGGGTGTCGTTCAGCCTCCGGTTGTGATAAGGCAGGTTGCAGACCCTTCCGTTGTCAATGCGTATGGTCTCAATAAATCGGCACATATATTTTCTGTATTACTTCCTTGTATTCGTTTTCCCACCGGCTTTTGGCGGTGATGCCACCTCCTGCCTTGAAGTAGAGACGGTCGTTTTCTTGCTCGATGAAGCGTATCATGACGGCGCTGTCCAGTTGCCCGTCTGCATAATGCCCCATAATGCCGGTATAGAATCCCCGTTCGTAGTCTTCTGCCTCTGCAATGATTTCCATGGTTTTGGGCTTGGGTGCACCGGTGATGGAACCGGCTGGAAGCAGGCTGAAGAGGATGTCACCGATATGTGCGGTATAATCTTCGGGGAGAGTCCCGCATATCTCGGAGCTGGTCTGGAGAATGGGACCCTTATTGGTTTGCAGGTGCTCGACATATCGGTAGGAGGTCACTTCGACGTGCTCCGAAACCATGCTGAGGTCGTTGCGTATCAAATCTACGATGGTGGCATGTTCGGCTGCCTCTTTGGCATCCTGCATCAAAAGCTGTTCCGCATCAGGCAGGGTAGCGTCGATAGTGCCTTTCATGGGGAAGGACTTTATCTTGCCTTCCTCTATGCGGACAAATATTTCGGGGGAGAAGCAGGCGAATTTGTCTTTCAGCCATAGTTTGTACAAGGCTTCCGAATGCAGGAATATTTCTTTCAGAGTCAGGTTGGTGGTGACGGGTACTTTGCAGGTGAGGTTTGTCAGGTAGCTGTTGCCTGCCAGCAGGTTTTGTTTCACGAGGTCGAACGATTGCTGGTATGCGGCAGGGGCGGGTGGAGTGACTTGCCACTCTATCGGGCAGATATATCGGCATGAGCCGCTTCCGGAATCGGCCGTGGCAGATGCCGCCACGTTGCCTGCCTTCCGAAACCGGAAAAGGCAGGTGGAGGCGTCTATCTTGTCGAGGGGCTCGATGTGTGACACTTCTTGTGCATAGTCTATGATGAAGAGGAAGGGCACATTGGCTTCTGCCAGGCCGTTCATTCTGGCGATGGCTTCTTTCCTGCGGTACTTTTCCATTTCTCAATAGACCGCGGAGGCGATAATCTGGATAAACAGAATGAGGAACACCATGGCAATGGGATATACCGTGGCGTATGCCACACTTGGAATGTTGCTGTCCGTCATGGAGTCGGCGGCGGCAAGTCCCGGTGTGCTGGTCATGCCACCGGTGATGGTACCCAGCAAGTCGAGTATGTTTATCTTGAACACAAACAAGCCTACGCATACTGCTACCAACATGGGCACCAGCGTGATGGTGGCACCTACGCCGAACAAGAGCCAGCCGCTTTCCTGGAATGTGGCTACCAGATTCCGTCCTGCCGAGGTTCCCACTTCGGCCAGGAAGAGCAGCAGTCCCAATTGGCGCAGCAATTGGTTGGCAGGGCCGGACATAGACCATAGAATCGGTCCCGTCTTTCCGATGGCGCTCAGGAACAAGGCAACCATCAGAATGCCTCCCGTCAGTCCCGGAGAGAATGACAGACTGTCCGAGAAGGAAACGTTGAGCTTGCCGAACAGTACCCCCAGTACAATACCTAATGCGATGGGGAAGAAGTCCGTATCAGACAACTGCTTGGTGTCATTGCCCAGCAGGCGTGCCACTCCCTTGATGCCGTCCTTTTCTCCCACTACCATCAGCTTGTCGCCGAATTTCAGGGCGAGGTCGGGCGAAGGCGACAAATCAATACCGCTTCGGCGGATGCGGGTGACGGTGCAGCCGAAGTTCTTCATCAGGTTGAGGTCTCCCAACTGTTTGTTTATCATATCCTTTTTGGTGAGCAACAGAGATTCAATCTCTTGCATGTCAACGAGTGGCAGTTCTCCTTCTTCGCGTTTGCCTACGAGGACGGCAAGCTGGTTCAAGGCATCTTCGCTGCCCACGGCTTGTATGTAGTCGCCTTCGTGAAGTATGGTCTGGGCGGTAGGTATGGCTATCTGCTCATTGTGCTTATGGCGTGAGATGACGGCTCCGGTCATGGCACGCGCATTGATTTGCATCAGGCTTCGCTCAAAGACGGCAGGGTTGGTTACACGGAACAGGCAGGTCGTCAGTTCCGGGAACTGGCTGCGGCGTTCCTTCTCCAGTCGGCGCGCTTCCTTGTCGAGGTCGATGCGCATGATACGGGGCAGCAGTTTTACAAAGAGAATCACGCCGATAACGCCGAAAGGATAGGCAATACCGTAAGCGATGGATGCCAGTGGGGAATGAGTGCTGTCGATGGCTACGGCAAGTCCCGGCGTACTGGTCAGGGCACCGGCAATCAGTCCCACGACACTGGGAGTGTCTATGTCGAAGGCATATTTCAGCCCTACTGCCGTCAGGGCGGCAGAGCAGATAATCAGCATGGTGATGATGATGAGTGTCTTGCCTTTGCTTCGGAAGGAATCGAAAAATCCGGGTCCGGCCTGAATGCCGATGGTGAAGATGAACAGTACCAATCCGAAGTTTCCCAGCTCTTTGGGAATGATAACTCCGAAGTGTCCGAACAACAAGGCGATGAAAATAACGGCGGAAACGTCGAGCGAGAGTCCTTTGATTTTTATCCTTCCCAGCATGAAGCCTAAAGCCACAATGAGGAAGAGGGCGAAATAAGAGGAGTTTAACAAGTCAGTAAACATAATAGGTTAAAGAGTTAGGGGTTTGCGCCGCAAAGGTAGTGCAAAAAAGTGAGATAGAAAAAAGCATTGTTTCCTTGTGGCATATAAAAAAGGAGCTAAACTGCGGTTTAACTCCTTTTTTATATATAGGGCCTGTATGGCTGGTATTCCTGCGTGGGGCAGGGCGGTACTTATTTTTTGAGTTCCTTCATCAGCTCCTCTACGGCGACTTTCAGCTGTGTGTCTTCTCCCTTCACGATGGTCTCGGGTGAATTGGCAACCTTGATGTCCGGTTTCAGCTGCGAGTTCTCCAGATAGCTGCCGTCCGGCAGGCGGTAGCCAATGACGGGGATACCGAATACGAGCGACGGGTCTTGCAGACGCTCCCAAGAAACACTAGTCATGGTTCCCGGCACAGGCATGCCTACCAGCTTGCCGATACCCCGATGGCTGTATACCCACGGCGTACCGTGCGCATTGGAGTAGTTGGCCTCGCACATTACCATGATGGACGGCTTGTTCCAGCGGCGGCTGGGCATGTCGCACGCCTCGCGGCCGCGCACCACCTGCGTGAAGTATTTCTGTCCGCTGAAAAGTATTTCTATATCCTCGTGCAGGCGTCCGCCGCCGTTGAAGCGGGTATCTATGACGATGCCTTCGCAGTGGTTGTATTTTCCCAGGATGTCCGAGTAGACGGAACGGAAACTGTCGTCTCCCATGGACTCGATGTGCACGTAGCCCAAGCGTCCGCCCGACCACCGGTCAACGTCTGCCGCACGCTGTTTCACCCAGCGGGCATAGAGTAAATTGCTGAACGCACCGTTTGTGATGGGGATGATGACTTCTTCCCAGCGTTCCTTGGTCTGCGGGTTAAAGAGAGAAACAAGTGTTTTTTTTCGTGCTTTATTGTTGAGCAGCGTGTAATAGTCCGCGTCGGGGGTGATTTCCACACCGTCAATCTTTTCGATGACCGTGCCGGCTTTTACCCGGGTATTGGCGGTGTCGAAAGGACCTTTCTCCACCACTTCGGCAATGAGCATGCCCTTGCCCGTGTAGTTCCAGTCGAAGAACAGTCCCAGGCTGGCAGTGGGCTCGGACTGCCCTTTGGGATAGAAACGGCCGCCGGTGTGAGATACGTTCAGCTCGCCCAGCCATTCGCTCAGCAGCTCTGCAAAGTCATAATTGTTGTCGATATGGGGCAGGAAGCGGCGATAGGCAGCGGTCATCTTGTCCCAGTCTACTCCGTGCATCGAGGTGTTGTAGAACCGCTTCTGCTGCTGGCGGTACACGTGGTCGAACATGTATTCGCGCTCCGCAGCCAGGTCCATCTTGGCATTTACCTGGAAGGCGATGGGAGTCAGCGCGTCGGATGAAGTGTCCATTTTCTGCATCTTGCGGCTGCCCAGCAGGAAGAGGTTTTTGCCGTTCTTGTCCAGCTGCATGTCCGCCCATCCGGCGTCCATCTTGTGCAGCAGGCGAGTCTCTTTCTTGCGCAGGTTCATCTTCCAGAGGTCGTATCCGCCTTCGAAGGCAGCCAGATAGTAGAGTGTTTCGCCATCCTTGGAGATGATGGTACTGCCCATGTCGGAAGAATTCGGGGTGAGGCGCACCACACGGTCTTCGATGCCTTTCAATTCTACGATGATGTCTTTCGGCTGGTCATCTTTTTCGTCAGTATTGCTGTCTTTCTTGTCGTCTTTCTTCTTTTTATCCTTGTTTTTGTCTTTGGGGGTATCTTTTCCGGCAGACTTCTTCTGCTCCTTCTCCAACTCCTTGCGCAGTTCGTAGTCTTCCTTGCTCAGGCAGTATTTGTCGTATGCATCTTGGTTGAGGAAGACGAGCATGGCGTCGTTTAGCGAACCCCATGAGGCGTGGGCACGCATGCCATAACGTTCGGTGGTGAAGAGGATGGCGTTGCCGTCCAGCGCGAAGCGGGGATAGCCGCTCATGTAGCCGCTGTTGGTGAGGTTCGTGATTTTTCCGCCTCCCTGCGCGCTGACCAGGCCGATGTCGGAGTAGGGGTCGTGCTTGTTGCCGGTGAATTCAAGTGTAAACCACTTGCCGTCCGGCGACCATGAATAGTCAAATCCTCCGCTGGTGCTGTACCAGGTGGAGCCATCTGTAATCTGGCGCACCTTCTTCGTCTCCAGATCGAGCACCATCAACCGGATGCGGTCTTCGATGAAAGCGAGTTCTTTGCCGTCGGGTGAGAATTGCGGATAGGCACGTTCCACGGTGGTGGAGGGCAGCAGCACTTCTTCTTCAATCAGCGTGGCGTTCGGGAAGTTGGGATCTTCCTTGCGGGCTATCTTGGCAAGGTAGAGTTGCCAGTTGCCGCCTCGCTCGCTGGCGTAGGCCAGGGTGCGGTTGTCCGGCGCAAAGGAGAGACCCGCTTCGCGTGCCGGTGTATGTGTAATCTGCTTGGTAGTGGCATAGTCTGCCGAAGTGACAAAGACTTCACCGCGCAGTGTGAAGGCAATCTGCTTTCCGTCCGGGGATACGGTGGCAGAGGTGGCTCCGTCGGAAGGTTGCAGGTTGGCGAATTGCGGCTGGTCATCGCGCACAATCTCTATAGCGACTTTCTTCGGGGTGGCATCCGGCTGCTGGGTATAGATTTCGCCGTCGTAACCATAGCACAACGTCCCGCCGTCACTCATGGAGAGGAAGCGCACGGGATGTGTCTTGAAGCTGGTGATGGGCTTCACCTCTCGGGGCTGTGCCAGCGGGAAGGCATACACGTTGAATGAGCCGCCGTTTCTCTCACTCAGAAAGTAAACCGTTTTTCCATCGGGTGACAACACCGGGTTGCGGTCTTCGCCCGCGTGGTCGGTGAGGTTGGTATGGATACCCGTCTTTGCATCATACAGCCAGATGTCGCGGGTAATGGAGGAGGTGTGGTGCTTTCTCCATTCATCTTCAAATCCCTTGCGGTCTTGGTAGAGGAACTGCTGGCCCGCCTTGTCGAAGCAGACCGCTTCGGCAGGTGTACCCAGCACTTGCTCCGTACGCCCTCCCGTTGCAGGTACTTTGTAAAGCTCGGTCATGGCCGAAGTGGGGAAAAGAGCGCTGCTTGCCGGGTCCTGGATGGATGCGGAAAACAAGATATACTTTCCATCCGGAGTGAATGCAGAAGGAAGTTCACCGGTGGAGTGGGTAGTGAGCCGCCGGGCGGTTCCGCCGTCTGCTGGCATCACGAATACGTCGAAGTTGCCGTATCTGTCGCTGGCAAAGGCTATTTGTTTACCGTCCGGCGACCATATGGGGATACATTCGTAGCTTTCTTGGGTAGTAAGCTGTGTGGCGGTTCCACCCTTGGCGGGCACCTTGTAGATGTCTCCTTTGTAACAGAATGCGATTTCCGTACCGTCGGGAGAGATTTGTACATCACGCATCCAGAGCGGCGTGGCGGCATGTCCGGCAATTGCAGTAAGGCCTAGTGCGAGGATTGCAAAGGTTTTCTTCATAAGTGTGTGGGTTGATGTTAATATAGAATGTTTATAAACGTAGTGATTCTGTCCACAATGCAAGGAGCGAGGTACGTCATTTCATATCTCGTGCCTTGTATATCTGTTCCTTGGCATTGTTGATACTTTGGAACTTCTCTTCTGCGGCTTTCTTGATGTCTTCGCCCAGCGTTGCCACCCGGTCGGGATGGTGTTTCAGGGCCAGGCGGCGGTAAGCGGCACGCACTTCGTCATTGGTGGCGGTGGGCTCAATTTCAAGCACTTTGTAGGCCTCGCTCAGTGAGTTACTGCCTAGGTTGAGCATGGATTCCACTTCCTTGACGGATAGTCCCATGTATATGGCCACTTCTTTCAGGGCTTCTATCTCCTCGTTGCAGACGTGTCCGTCGCTTTTGGCAATTTCTACCAAGAATACCAGCAGTTGCAGGCGTTCCTCGTATGTCAGGTTGGCGGCAATCTGCGTTCCGCAGTCACGGATGGTATTTCTAAATGCCAGTGGGTTTTGTCTGTCCATCTGCTTGCGCTGCTCGAAGAGGTTGAGCAATATTCGTTCTCCCTCGCCCACGGCAGCCTCGCCGAACGTGCTTCTCAGAAAGCGGCGGACGAATTCCATTTCACTATGCATGATGCGCCCGTCTGCACGGATTATGTACGAAGCCATTACGAGCATGGAGAAGAGAAAACTGTTCCGTTGCCCGGCATAGGTAGTACCATGCGTTGGTTCTTCTCTATAATAACCGCCTGCATCATTTGAATCGGTGTCGAATAATGAACCGAATACAAAACCTGCCAAGGCTCCCAGCGGTCCTCCGGCCATGAAACCGATGATGCCGCCTATCCATTTAGCTGCTCCCATAATTTTTCTTGTTTAAAATGCAAAAATAGAGATTTCTTACGAGAATTCCAGTAATTCATGGCAGCAAGTTCTATCATTAAGAAATGCTATAAAAAATAAGGAGCTAAGTTTATCACTTAACTCCTTAATGCTCACCAGTCGGGATGACAAGATTCGAACTTGCGACCACACGCCCCCCAGACGCGTACTCTACCGGGCTGAGCTACATCCCGAATTGCGGGTGCAAATGTACGGCTTTATTTTAAAATAGCAAATATTTATAGTGCTTTTTTTATTGAATGAACCTATATTTTGCAGTTTCAAGGCTTTCGGCCAACGTGTCCTGCTCTTTTTTTACTCATATGCCTGCCTTGACAGGCAATGACCTTGAGCGGGCAGGCATACTTTGAATGAAGTTATTGCAAGTTTAGGCTATTTCTTACGGAAGTGACAGCCGGACTCTCGGGCGTTACGGATTTCCGGGTACAATAGTCGAATTCCACAGACTTTTCGCCGCTGTATGATTTCCACTTCAGTTTCAATTTGACGGTCTTGCCTTCTGTATCGGGCAGTGCATCCAGCTTGAAAGCAACCAATCCGTCCGCATACTTGCCGTAAATATCGCCCTTGGCATTGTGGCGGAACTCTGCTTCATACGGGTTTTCCGGATTCTGGCTCAGCAGCAGATTGACAAAGTGCTTGGTGTGATAGTCTCCTCGTCGGGTTCTGAAGCGGAGGGTCAGATAACCGTCTTCTGCAATGGTCACCCAATCGTTTACTATTTCCACCGGATCGGTACCGTATACGGCATCGTTCTCTTCGCCCAAATCCGGGGCGACGGGCTTGGTAAGGATACTGTCTATCCAGTTTATATATACAGCTTGGGTGTAGATATCGCTGGGCTCGTCCACTTCCTTGTAGTTTATCAGGGCGCGGACTTCCTTTTCGCCGTAGGGAGATTTCGTCATGTTGGTGGGCAGCAGAGTGGTCTTGTCATCCAGTTGCAGAAAGACTGTCTGGTCTGCATCGGTCTTTACCGTTACCAGGGCATTGGGGAATCTCACGGCATAATTGTCACCATCGTCCAGGCATGATTGGAAGCTCAAGGTGCCGATGGTTGCAATGGCGATTAGAGTTTTCTTGTTAAAGATTGACTTCATTTTCATAGGGTGCTCTTTAAAATTAAACATTCGGAATAGGTCTTACTCTTGTAAGAATAGCATATTTGCGAAAACCCTGCATGTATCATTGTTAATTAATGATAAAAGCAGTGGAGGTCCGTTGTCGGGTATTCTCTTTTTGAGTGTCTCTGCAGGCTGTGCAGAACATTATTCCCCGATACATGAAAGATATTTGTATATCAGCCGGAATATGACTACCTTTGCTGTATGAGATGCACATCTCGTGTGCATTGTGATGTGCATCTCGAACAGCATGAGATGTGCATCTCATCTATCTTGGGGAATAGTCTTCCTGCCGTGCGGAAGCTGTCTTTCTGTTGAGAGGAAGTAACCTTCGGGCAGATTGCTTGCAGCCTGGTTGCAGTAAGAAACATTATGTTTATTGTGAAAAAAGTATGAGTATAGTCTATTTGGTTCGAAAGAAGGTTTTCCGCACGGCGGAAGGGGTGAAGCAACTTTATTATGCAGTGCAGCGTGTGCTGCAACAGCGTGGAGGTGTGACGGCGGAGTTGCTGGCGCAGCGTATGGCATCCAGAAAAGGCATGAGCGCGGGAGACGTGCAGAGTGTGTTGATAGATTTGCCGAAATTTGTAGAGGAAGCGCTGATGGAGGGAGAGTCGGTGACCATTAAGGGGCTGGGTTCCTTCCATGTGGCGGTGACGAGTGACGGGTTTGAGCATCCCGACGATGTGATGCCGGGCAAGGTACGCTTATCCCGCGTCTATTTTCGTCCGGACAGGTCGCTGGTGGCGAGGCTGAACAGCGGGATGGATTTCTACCGTTATCCGCTTAGCCGATATTTCCCTCACGATATGTTGCGGCCGGAAACACTGAGAAAGGAGCGGGCCGAGGGAAAGACGGGAATTCCGGATGAAGACCCAGTTGGGATGGAAAATGATACGGAGGACTTTTCGGGGGAGGAGTGAGCGATGAATGTGGAAGAATTCAGAGAATACTGTCTCTCCTTGCCGGGAGTGAGCGAGAAGATGCCTTTTCCTAATGTGGCCGACAGATACAGCCGCGATGTGCTTTGCTTTTATGTGGGCGACAAGTGGTTCTGCTTTGTCAATATCGAAGTGTTCGACTTCTGCTGCATCAAGTGCCGCCCGGAGGAATCAACGGAGCTGCGGGCAAGGTACGAGGGGGTGAAGCCGGGGTGGCACATGAACAAGAAGTATTGGAACAGTGTGTATTTTAATCAGGATGTACCGGACGGCATTATCCGGGAACTGGTGGAACGCTCCTATCGGCTGGTTGTGGAGAGCCTGCCGAAGAGAGACAGGGAGCGCTATACTCCCATACACTCTCTATAAAAGTCGAACATCTCGAAGATTGTCTCCTTGTCTGCCGTCTGGTTGAGGCAGATGTCGCCCACTTCTTTCAATAAGGTGAAGTTGATGACTCCGGCGGCATTCTTCTTGTCATGCTTCATCAGTTCGTAGAGCTGGTCATACTGTTTGCAGTTGAAGGCGAAGCTGCCATAATTCTCTTTGACGAACTGGATGGTCTGGCGCATCTTGTCCTTCGGGAATCCGGTCTTTATATAAGAAAGGTATAGTTCGCAGACCAGCCCCCATGCCACTGCATAACCGTGCAGCACCGGACGGCTTTCGGCAAGGGCAAGGCTTTCGAAGGCGTGTCCCACGGTGTGCCCCAGGTTCAAGGCTTTGCGGATGCTGTGTTCCAGCGGGTCTTCTTCTACGATGTGTTCCTTTACCTGCACGGAACGTCCTACCATGGATTTCAGCAGGGCGTAGTCTGTCTTCTCCGTATCAAAGGCCAGCAGTTCCGCCAGATGTTTCGGAGTACTGATGAGGCCGTGCTTCAGCATCTCGGCATAGCCGGAGAAGAAGTTATGGGCATCGAGGCTGCGCAGGAATTCGGTTTCCAGCAGAACGCAGGCGGCGGGAGCAAAGACGCCGATTTCATTCTTCAGACCGTTGAAGTTGATGCCCGTCTTGCCTCCCACGGAAGCGTCGACCATGGCGAGCAGCGTAGTGGGAACGTTGATGTAGGTGATTCCCCGCTTGAAGGTGGAAGCGGCAAAACCGCCGAGGTCGGTCACCATGCCCCCGCCCAGGTTGATGAGCAGGGAGTGGCGGCTGGCCCCTTTCTCACTCAAGGCTTGCCATACGGCAGCCAGCGTTTCCAGATTCTTGTGCACGTCTTCCGCCCCGATAACAATCTCTTCCGCTCCTTCCAGCGCGGGGATGCCGTCCAGATGTGGGCGACAGAGGCAGTGGGTATGCTCGTCGGTAAGGATGAAAAGCTTGTCGTGGGGGCACTTCTCTATGGCATGCGTCAGGCTGTTCGCCAGTCCTTCGCAAAGGATTACTTCTTGTTTACTCATCTTGTTAATTACAAATTACCAATTACTGATGTTACGGATTATGAAGGAAAGGGGGCCTTCTTCATTATATTATGGTGCAAAGATAGCTCTTTTGGCAATAAAACGTTATCTTTGTCCCGTGAAATTCTATGGGAGCAAGGCGTTTCCGCCATCTGCCTCCTGCTGTTTGTAATTAGTAATTTGTAATTGATTGATAGAAATGAGAGCATTACTTCCCGTTTATTGCCGTCCGCTGGGCTATTTCATCATAGCTCTGGCGTTGTTCCTTCCTTTCATATTCCTATTGTGGGGAAAAGTGACAGATGCCAACCTGTTGTTTTACAAGGAATGCTCCAAACTCCTGATGATGATGGGAGCGTTGATGATAATCTTTGCCTTGTCGAAGAACGAGAATAAGGAGATAGAGCAGGTGCGTAACAAGGCCACGCGCAATGCCATCTTTCTGACCGTTCTTTTTATCTTCGGCGGTATGCTCTACCGGGTGGCGCAGGGTGACCTCCTTTCGGTCGATTCTTCCTCTTTTCTCATATTTCTCATATTGGACGTACTTTGCCTGGAATTTGGTATAAAGAAAGCGACGGTTGATAGATTATTTAAGCGGAATGGTCGATAAATGAAGCAAATCGTCATGTGGGGCATTAAACCTTTTGCCCGGAAGTCTGTCAAATGGAACAGTGAATAAAAGGCATTGTACATTTAAAGAATAGACAAAGAATAGACACATGAAGAAAATTATCACGGGGATGGCGTTGCTGTTGGTAACAACGCTGTCTGCATTCTCACAGACCAAAAACATTACGGTATCGGGCCGTGTCGTGGAGGACACCAAGGAGCCTGCGATACAAGCTACCGTGCAGTTGCTTTCATTGCCGGATAGTGCCCAGGCATCAGGTACGGCCACTACGGCACAAGGTTATTTCACTCTCCCCAAAGTCAGTGCGGGCAAATACGTGCTGAAGGTTTCCTATATCGGATTCAAGAACCAGTACCTGCCCATGCATCTCTATGCCACGACGACAGCCAAGAACGTGGGTACCCTGACGCTGGAGACGGACGCCGTGATGCTGGCCGAGGCTGTGGTCACGGCCGAAGCGCCGCAGGTGCAGGTGGTGGAAGACACGCTGGTCTACAACTCATCCGCCTATCGTACCCCCGAGGGAGCCATGCTCGAGGAGTTGGTGAAGAAGCTGCCTGGTGCGGAGATTGACGACGAGGGTAATGTGAAAATCAACGGTAAGGACTTGTCGAAGATTATGGTCGACGGAAAGGAATTCTTCGGTGGAGACGTAAAGACCGGTTTGAAGAACCTGCCGGTAGATATGATAGAGAAGCTGAAGACGTATGACAAGAAGTCCGACCTGGCGCGTATAACAGGTATTGACGACGGTGAGGAGGAGACGGTGCTCGACCTGACCGTAAAGAAAGGCATGAACCAGGGGTGGTTCGGTAATGCCGACGTGGCCGGAGGTACGGAAGACCGCTATATGGGCCGCTTCATGCTGAACCGCTTCGTGGACAAAACCCAGGTGTCGGTAGTGGGCTCTGCCAATAACGTGAACGACCAAGGCTTTTCGGGCGGTGGCGGCGGTCCGCGCTGGCGCAGGAACAACGGACTTACGGCAACGAAAATGCTGGGTGTGAACTTCGCTACCCAGACCGACAAGCTGGAATTGGGCGGTAGTGCACGTTACAACTATCAGGATGGGGATATTGCAAGTATAGGTTCTACCGAGGACTTTCTGCCGGACGGCAATTCTTACTCCAACTCGAACAGCAGACAACGCAACAAAAACAAGAATTTCAATGCCGATTTCCGTCTGGAGTGGAAGCCGGACTCGATGACGAACATCATTTTCCGTCCCAACTTCTCGTATGGCAAGACGGACAATCTTTCCGGTTCGGAGAGCGGCACGTTCAATGCCGACCCTTACAGTCTGGTGACCGACCCCAATAACTGGCTGAATCTGGAGAAGATTCTCAATCCGGACGATGACCTGTTGAGGAATGTCCGTATAAATGCCACCAACAGCGGTTCGCTGAGCGACAACAAAAGTGTGTCTACAGATGCAACCTTGCAGTTGAACAGAAAGCTGAATGACAAAGGACGCAATGTCACGTTTCGTGGAAGGTTCGGTTATACCAATAATGACAACAACCAGTATACGGAGTCGGAAACGCATTACTTCAAATTGATGAACTACTACTTGCAGACGGGAGACTCCGTACTGATTCGTAACCAATATATCGCCACTCCGACCAAGAACTACAATTATAGTGCGCAGCTGACTTACAGCGAACCGATAGCCCGTGCCACTTTCCTGCAATTCAGTTATCAGTTCCAGTACAAGTATAGCGAGAGCGACAAGACGACGTACGATTTGCAAGGCTTTCCGGATTGGGGATTGTCAACCCTGCTTCCCACGGGATATGAAGAGCATGTGGTGGACAGTCTGGGCAAGTATGCGGAATACCGCTACTACAACCATGATGCATCCGTGTCCTTGCGCTTCATCCGCGAGAAGTATCAGCTGAGCGCAGGCATGTCGTTCCAGCCGCAGCATTCCGTGTTGTCCTATAAGCGCGGCGACTATATGATTGATACCACCCGCAATGTGTTCAACTTCGCTCCGAATCTGGACTTGCGCATCCGTTTCTCCAAGGTGAGCCAGCTGCGTATGACATACCGCGGCCGCAGCAGTCAGCCCAGCATGGAGAATCTGTTGCCGATTGTGGATAACTCCAATCCGCAGAATGTACGTATCGGTAATCCGGGCTTGAAGCCTTCCTTCACGCACAACATGCGATTCTTTTATAATACGTATAATGCCGAAAAGCAGCGCGGCATTATGTCGCACGTCAATTTCTCGGCAACGCAGAATAGCATCAGCAACAGCCGTGTGTACAATTCGGAGACCGGCGGATGGACCACGACCCCGAAGAATATCAACGGTAATTGGAATGCGTTCGGCATGTTCGGTTTCAATACGGCACTACCCAATAAGAAGTATACCATCAATTCCTTCTCCAATGCCAACTATCAGAACTATGTGGCTTATCTGACGTCCGGTAAGGGAGCAGATGCCGTGGAACGGAAGAATACGACCACCAACCTGACACTGGGCGAACGTCTGAATGCCGCCTATCGTAACGACTGGTTTGAATTCGGCTTGAACGGAAGCATCTCCTATTCAATAGAAAAAGATAAACTGACGCCTGACAATAACCAGGAGCCTTATACCTTCTCCTACGGTGCCAACACGCAGATTTCCATGCCATGGAACATGACGCTCTCTACCAACATAGCCAACCAGAGCCGCCGCGGATATACGGACAGCAGCATGAACCGTAACGAGCTTATCTGGAATGCACAGTTGTCGCAGACTTTTTTGAAAGGGAATGCTACTGTCAGCTTCGAGATGTACGACATTTTGAAGAAGCAGAGTAACATCAGCCGTTCGCTGACTGCAAGCGGTCGTTCGGTGTACGAATATAATGGCGTGAACAGCTACTGCATGCTTCACTTCATCTATCGTCTGAATATTTTCGGCAGCAAGGCTGCCCGCGAGAGAATGCAGGGCAGACGCGGCTTCGGCGGTCCGGGATTTGGTCCGGGTGGTCCTGGCGGTTTTGGAGGACGCAGGCCGTTCTAAAATACCTCTCTGCCACGGCTCTCTCATTGGAGGGAGTCAGAGGGGGGGAAGGGAGTTATCGCCCTTCGGGCTTAGGAGTTAAAGCCGATAGCCTTGTGGATGCAGAGCGATACTGTCGGCTTTAGCTTCCTTTACCCCTCCTCTGGCTTTTTTGCTCTCTTTGGCTTCCTTTCAGCTCTCTTTGGCTTCCTTTCAGCCCTCTTTGGCTTCCTTTTGGCCCTCTCTTTGGGCTTCCTTTTAGTCTTCTTTGGCTTCCTTTTGGCCCTCTCTTTGGGCTTCCTTTTAGTCTTCTTTGGCTTCCTTTTAGTCCTCTCTTTGGGCTTCCTTTTAGTCTTCTTTGGCTTCCTTTCAGCCCTCTTTGGGCTTCCTTTTGCTCTCTCTGGCTTCCTTTTAGCCCTCTCTACCCCTTCCCTTAACCTCCTCCGACTCCCTCTGTCTGCTTTAAATGAAAGAGTTGTGTCCTCTGTGTCTCTGTGTTTTTCTTTTTCTTTCATTTCATTTTTCGTACTTCATTTCTTTTTCCTACATTTGTTTCACACTTAATCGTCTGTGAACATGCTTGATTGGAACTTCATAGCCAGCCAGATTGCTGCGATTGCCTTCGACGTTGTTTATTTCGGGGCCATCATCGGAACGATTGTCGTTATTATCCTCGACAACCGCAATCCGGTGAAAACCATGGCATGGATACTGATATTGATGTTTCTTCCCATCGTGGGACTGGTGTTTTACTTCTTCTTCGGGCGTAGTCAGCGCCGCGTGCGTATGATAGGGAAGAAGAGTTACAGCCGCTTGTTAAAGAAACCTATGGCGGAATATCTGGCCCAGAATTCATGTGTACTTCCCATCAATTACAGCCGTCTCATATCCTTGTTCCGCAATATCAACCAGGCTTTTCCCTTCGATGGAAACCGGGTGGAAGCCTATACCCTGGGGCTTTTCATGCTGCAATCCCTGCTGCGCGAACTGGGGAAAGCAACGAAGCATATCCACATGGAATTCTATATCTTCGAGGATGATGCCATCGGACGCTTGGTGCGCGATGTCTTGATGGAAAAGGCGCGTGCCGGGGTAGAGGTACGTGTGATTTATGATGATGTGGGTTGCTGGCACGTTCCCAATAGTTTTTTTGAAGAGATGCGTGAGGCCGGTATTGAGGTACGCAGTTTCCTGAAGGTACGTTTTCCGCTTTTCACCAGTAAGGTGAACTATCGTAATCATCGGAAAATAGTTGTCATTGACGGACGTGTCGGCTTTGTGGGGGGCATGAATCTTGCCGAACGCTATATGCGCGGATTCTCATGGGGCATCTGGCGAGACACACATCTGCTGCTGGAGGGCAAGGCTGTTCACGGACTGCAGACCGCCTTCCTGCTCGATTGGTACTTTGTGGACCGCACTCTGATTACTTCTACCCGCTATTTCCCAAGAATAGAAAATTGCGGCACTTCCTTGGCGCAGATTGTAACGAGTGAGCCTGTAGGCCCGTGGAAAGACATTATGCAGGGTCTCGTCATGTCCATTTCCAGCGCAAAGAAATACTTCTATATCCAGACTCCCTACTTCCTGCCCACGGAAGCCGTACTTGTTGCCATGCAGACCGCCGCCTTGTCAGGTGTCGATGTGCGTCTGATGTTGCCTATGCGTGCTGATAACCGCTTGACGCATCTGGGTTCCTGCTCTTATCTGGCAGATGTGCTCTATTCGGGAGTCAAGGTCTATTTCTATAAGAAAGGATTCTTGCACTCTAAACTGATGGTTTCGGATGATGAACTGTCTACGGTAGGCTCCACGAATGTGGATTTCCGTAGTTTTGAACATAACTTTGAGGTGAATGCCTTTATCTATGACACGGAAACAGCGCTTCAGATGCGCGAAATCTTCCTTCAAGACCAGCGTGACTGCGTACAGGTATTTCTGAAAAACTGGGTGAAGCGCCCTTGGTATTGTAAGGCGGCAGAGAGCGTGGTGAGGCTGATGGCACCGCTTTTGTAATTGATGATTGATAATGGATAATTGACCGTGTTTGTTATGCAGTCAATTATCTATTATCTATTCTCAATTAAAGAACGTGAAGTTCACGCTACCGTACACCCTTCTCTCCACAAAGTGCGGATGTCCCTCGAAACTGTTTTTCTTTCCGTGTTCCAGAACAAAGAGGCCGTCTTTTTTCAGCAGATTGTTTTCGAAGATGAGGTCGGGCAAGGTTTCCAGCCCGGCAAGCTCGTAGGGAGGATCGGCAAAGATAAAGTCGAACTGCTCGCGTCCGCTCTTGATGTATTTGAATACGTCACCCCGTATGGGCAGGCACTTGTCTGTCTTTAGTTCTTGCAGAATTTTGCAGATGAAGGCGTAGTGGTCACGGTCTTTTTCCACGCTGATTACTTGGTTGCAGCCTCTGGATACCAGCTCGATGCTGATGCTGCCCGTACCGGCAAAAAGGTCGAGGGCACGTACACCGTCCTCAAAGTCCATGTAGTTGGAAAGCACATTGAATAGATTCTCTTTGGCAAAGTCGGTAGTAGGGCGTGCCTTGAATGAGTGGGGGACGTCGAAACGTCTTCTTTTGTATATTCCGCTGATTATTCGCATAGGGTTATGGCTTGCAGGTCAAGATTAGTGGCGGGATTCATGATGAACACCTGCCGGATGAATTTTCGCAGTTCGGACAACAATAGCTCTTTGTCGTTCAGGTCACCGGTGAGGTGTAACTCATCGCGCTCCTGCTCAAAGCCAAGTTGTTTCCATATATATAATAGGTAATAGACGCAGTCGGGTGTACTTTTGCATTTAAAGGAATTGGCAAGAAGCAGGTGCCCGCGTTCGTAGCTGTATACGTCTACGGCATCTTTTTGCAAGTATACATACATTTTCCGATTGTTGCCCAGGCGGCTCTTCGAGGAGAAGAACTCGATGAAAGGGCTGGCTTGGGAATAGAATTTTATATCGGGATGCCGTTCGCGGAGAAAGGAGTAGGCGCTTTTGTCCATGCCAAACAGTACGACAGTGTTGTTTTTATGCAGTATGTTGTATAGTACGGTTTCGTTTTCCCGTTTAGGGTGGTTGTGATAGAAGATAATTTCCGTTTGTTCGTCCTCGAAGAACTCCAGGGGAATGAACGTGAAGCGCTTGTCTGCCATGAGTACATTGACACGGTGGAAGGGGAGCTCCAGCCATTCCAGTTCGCGGAAGGTCTGTTTCAGATTGGCAGTGAGGGAGAGGGACTCGTCCACTTTCCTATTGTAGTAAGAAAATTCATCGTTCGCCAGAGGGTTGAACACAGAAAAAGAAAATCCATCCGTACTGAGACGGATGGATAATGTATATTGTTCCGATTTATTAAAATCAGTCGTTTCTATCATACGTTTATCGGGATGAGATTATTCCCAGTTACCGGCATTGTTGTTGGCTGTTTCCAGACTACCAATCATCAGACCGCAGTACTTGCCAAGTTTGGTTTGTACGTCCTTGATGTTGGCAATTTCCTGCTGATCCAGACCATTCAAATAAACCTCGTACGGAGTCTTCACTTCGAGCAGACAGAAAGGAGCACCGGATTTAGCTGTGTCATTCTTGATAGCCATTTCGAACTGTGCGCCGTTTCCGAAGGGAACATATCTCATGGAGTCAGCATTAAAACCTTTCGGGAAGATAGTGTCCAATACGGCTACCCACAGAGTATCACGCTTGAAGTTTTCCAATCCCCATTTCTTGACATCGGCATAGTTGCCTGTCTTCTTGGCTTTATTGATAATGTTGATGGCTTTCTTTTCAGTCAGACCGTCTTCCAACTGTTTGTCATCCAATTCACCTTGCTTGAAGATGAACGGAAGTTTCTGATGCTTGACAAAGTCAATCAGAGAGTCGAAGCTTTCAGTATATTGCTGGTTGTGTAAAGTACGATATTCCAATTGTGCTTTACGGATGTCAATCAGACGTGCGATGACAGCTGCGTCTCTGTGCTTCTTTGCTTTTTCAAAGTTGATAGGACCCATAATGCTGGCATAACAAATATAAATTAGCACCAAAGCACATAAGCCTAAAATGACATTAAATACTGTTTTCATGATAAATATGTTTTTTAGTTGTTATATTCGCACCGCAAAAATAAAAGAAATTAATTTAAAAACGATAGTTCCCCTTACTTTTTTCTGTTACAAAAATGATAAATAACTATTTAGAAAGGCAAATTAAGGAAAATTTTCCTTATCAACCAACTTCAGAGCAAGAAATTGCTGTGAAATATTTATCGGAGTTCCTTCTCTCATCCCGTAACGAGGTGGTTTTTATGCTTCGTGGTTATGCTGGAACGGGCAAAACTTCGCTGGTCGGTGCTTTGGTGAGGACGTTGGATAAGCTGAAACAGAAGTCGGTATTGCTGGCACCGACCGGGCGGGCAGCAAAGGTTTTTTCGGCCTATGCGGGACATTCGGCATTTACAATTCATAAAAAAATCTATAGACAGCAATCTTTCTCTAATGAGTTGAGTAATTTCTCTGTGAACGATAATTTGACAACTCACACTCTCTATATAGTGGATGAGGCTTCGATGATTTCCAATGAGGGACTGTCCGGTTCCATGTTTGGTACGGGCAGGCTGCTGGATGACTTGGTGCAGTTTGTCTATTCCGGTCAGGGGTGCCGTTTGTTGCTGATGGGCGATACGGCGCAGCTTCCGCCGGTGGGAGAGGAACAGAGTCCCGCTCTCTTTGCCGATGCTTTGAAAGGCTATGGTCTGGAGGTGTTGGAAGTGGATTTGACGCAGGTAGTACGCCAGGAACAACAGTCGGGTATTTTGTGGAATGCTACCCTCCTGCGGCGGTTGATAGCGGAAGATGATTGCTATAGTCTGCCCAAGATAAAAGTCTCGGGATTTGCCGACATCAAGGTGCTGCCCGGCAATGAGCTGATAGAGACGTTGAGCTCTTGCTACGACCATGACGGGCTGGATGAAACCATCGTGGTGTGCCGTTCCAACAAGCGGGCGAACATCTACAACAAGGGCATCCGTGCACAGATTCTCTGGCGTGAGGATGAGCTGAACACCGGTGATTTGTTGATGGTGGCGAAAAATAACTACTTTTGGACGGAAAAAGAGAAGGAGATGGACTTCATTGCCAACGGTGAGACTGCCGTGGTGCGTCGCGTGCGCCATACGCGTGAACTGTATGGCTTCCGTTTTGCGGACGTGACGCTGTCTTTTCCCGATTACGACGACTTCGAATTGGAGGTGAACATGCTGCTCGATACCTTGCATACCGACTCTCCCGCACTGCCAAAGGCGGAGCATGACCGGCTTTTCTATTCCGTCCTTGAGGACTATGCCGACATTACCGTGAAGCGCGAGCGGATGAAGAAGATGAAAGCAGACCCGTACTATAACGCTCTGCAGGTGAAGTATGCCTACGCCGTGACTTGCCACAAGGCGCAGGGAGGGCAGTGGAAGAATGTATTCCTTGACCAGGGCTATATGACGGACGAGTATCTGACACCCGATTATTTCCGTTGGCTCTATACGGCCTTTACCCGTGCCACAGGAACGCTTTATTTAGTGAACTATCCGATAGAACAAATTGTTTGAAAAATAGAGAGGGGTACTGACGCAGTATTCCGGTATTTTTTTTATTTTTGTAGATAGAACAACTATAACTGAATAATATTATGAAGAAGTTATACTCTTTCTTTGCTTTCATAGTGGTGCTGTTTATCGCTTCCGGTTGCCAGGACGATTATCGGAGCATGGTGCTTTTCGAAGGTGTGGAGCCTATTTATCAGATTGGGACATGTAATAATCTGGTGTCTAACCTTTCTTATTATCTTTCTGAAACAAATGAAGATACAGTGCTGGGCATTGACGGTGGCGACGGTTCCTATAATGTGATTAACGAGCATGAATCAGTGGCTTCCGTGACTTTTACCGATGATGTCAACGGGTATCAGCGTATCAAGATTCATCCGTTGGCAGAGGGGGAGACGATTGTGAAGGTGATGGATGGTTCCGGTGAGGAAACACAACTGCGCATCACGGTGAAAGGTCGTAGGCAATATACGTTGACGAAGATGGGCTTCGAGTATGGTATCAGTAGTGGTGCACCGACGGAACTGCTGGGGGATGTTTCTAAGGAACTTGCCGAGCGTCCTTGGGTGAAGGATGGTGGGTATTATGTGCTGGTGCCCGAAGATTTCTCCAATAGTATGTGGAAAGGTATATTGGAAATCTATCCAACGGGGAAAGAGGAGGAACCGCTAATGGGAATATACGAGACAGTTCCAGTGGAAGATGAGAGCGGGGATACATATGCACTGTGGCAGTTTACTTATAATGGAGAGAAGAGGCTCTTTACGCGGACGGTTTCGGGAAATGGTAAATGTGTTCTTGCGGAAAATGTAACTCCTTTCTGTCCTTTCGGTTTGTTGCCCGAAGGTGCACTGGTGGTTTATCGCGAAATGTTTCTACTTCGGATGGAATGAGGCTTTAGTGGAAATCTTGTCAAGAGCAGATTTACGAAAGATTAACAGACGGGAGGCTTGGGCTTCCCGTTTTTGTTTCTGTTGCGCATCATCTGTCTGTTCTGTATGCATCATTCGTTTGCTTCGAATGTATTGTCTGTTTGTTCTGGACTAATCATCCGTCCCTTCACTTCACTGTCCCAAACCTCAGGGTTTTTCACGGAAACTCCAGGGCTTTGGAGGGTAAATGTCAGCCATTTTACTTGCTAAGGTGTGGCATTTAGGATGGTAAGGTGTAGAGTTTTGGGAGCCGGCATGTGGCATTTCAAATGGAATACCGTGGAAGGTAAAAAGAAAAGGAGAAGCAATGCTCCTCCTTTCCCGGTAGTTTAATTTTGAAATATCTAAAAAATGACGTTACAAATATACAACATCGCAGAGGCGATGTCAAGTGTTTCGCCAATCATTTTCGATTATAATCCTGCCAATTCCAATACTTTGTCAATGGCAGCGTTCAGTCCGTCAGCATTCTTACCGCCGGCAGTTGCAAAGTGGGGCTGGCCACCGCCACCGCCTTGGATAAGTTTGGCAGCTTCTTTCACCAGGTTTCCGGCTTTCAGTCCGCCTGCCACGAGGTTGTCGCTCAGCATGACGGTCAGCATCGGCTTGCCTTCGGCTTCAGTTCCGGCCACGAAGAACAGGTTCTCTGTAATCTGGCCGCGTAGCTGGAAGGCGATGTTTTTCACCGTTTCCGCCGGTAGCGGAGCACAGAACTTGATAACTTTAACGCCATTGACTTCCTGCACGTTCTTCAAAAGCTTTTCTTTCAACTGTGCTTCCTTCTCCTTCATGAAGTCTTCTACCTGTTTCTTCAGTCCGGCATTCTCGTCGATATACTTACGGATGGTTCCGGCAAGGTCGGGAGCATTGTTGAAGAGCGCCTTCAAGTCGCGTAGCGTGTCCTCGATGGTATTCAGCATTTCTTCTACGCGTGCACCTGTGTAGGCTTCGATACGGCGTACACCGGCAGCTACGGAGCTTTCGGAAACAATCTTCACCATACCGATGTTGCCGGTAGCGGCTACGTGCGTACCGCCGCAGAACTCTACGGAAGAACCGAACTGAATGACGCGTACATGGTCGCCGTACTTCTCACCGAACAGAGCGATGGCCCCCAGCTCCTTAGCTTCTTCGATAGGAATGTTGCGGTATTCCTTCAAAGGTATGTTGGCCCGAATCTTTGCATTAACGATGTGTTCTACCTTGCGGATTTCCTCGTCCGTCACCTTCTGGAAGTGTGAGAAGTCGAAACGCAGGGAGTCCGGTGTAACCAAAGAACCCTTCTGCTCAACATGCTCACCAAGAACTTCGCGCAGTGCGGCATCCAGCAAGTGGGTGGCAGAGTGGTTGGCGGCACAAGCGGCACGCTTGTCGGTATCCACGCATGCCATCATTGGAGCTTCCAGGTGTTGGGGCAGCTTCTTGGCGATGTGGATGGGCAAGTTGTTTTCCTTCTTGGTGTCTATTACTTCGATGGTTTCGAACTCGTTCACCAATACACCGGTATCACCTACCTGACCGCCGCTTTCAGCGTAAAATGGAGTCTTGTCCAGCACAATCTGATACAAGGTCTGGTTCTTTTGCTTCACTTGGCGGTAGCGCAGAATGGATGTTTCATATTCCGTATAGTCATATCCCACGAATTCGGTAGTACCTTCTTTTAGCGTAATCCAGTCACCGGTTTCTATGGCAGCGGCATTGCGGGC
This sequence comes from Bacteroides muris (ex Fokt et al. 2023), assembly GCF_024704895.1. Lineage (NCBI taxonomy): Bacteria > Pseudomonadati > Bacteroidota > Bacteroidia > Bacteroidales > Bacteroidaceae > Bacteroides > Bacteroides muris (ex Fokt et al. 2023). The sequence goes on from NZ_JAMZEE010000014.1 coordinate 70,870, forward strand.
ACGCTGTTTCTGCTGTTGCATTTCGGCATCGAATTCCTTGATGTCGGCAGTCATGCCGTTTTCGCGGAGAATCAGCTCCGTCAGGTCGAGCGGGAAACCGAAAGTATCATATAAGGTGAAGGCATCCTTTCCGCTGATTTCGTTCTTGCCCGCGGCTTTGGCGTCTGTCATGGTCTTTTCCAGCAGGCGGATACCCGTCTCCAATGTGCGGAGGAAAGAGTCTTCTTCTTCTTTGATAACTTTTGCAATCAAGTCCTTCTGTGCATTCAGTTCGGGGTAAGCGCCACCCATATTCTCGATGAGCACGGGAAGCAGCTTGTACATGAATGCCTGCTTCTGTCCGAGGAACGTATAACCGTAGCGTACGGCACGTCGCAGGATACGGCGGATGACATAACCTGCTTTGGCATTGCTCGGTAGCTGTCCGTCGGTGATGGAGAAAGCTATGGTACGGATATGGTCGGCAATCACGCGCATGGCGATGTCCGATTTCTCATCTTCGCCGTACTTCTTGCCTGCCATGTCGCCGATGGCTTTCAGTATCGGTTGGAACACGTCCGTATCGTAGTTGGAAGTCTTTCCCTGCAGCGTGCGCACCAGTCGCTCGAAGCCCATACCGGTATCGATAACTTTGGCAGGAAGCCCCTCCAGACTGCCGTCTGCCTTGCGGTTGAATTGCATGAACACGAGGTTCCAGATTTCAATCACCTGCGGATGGTCTTTGTTCACCAGTTGGCTGCCCGGAATCTGTGCCTTTTCTTCTTCGGGACGTGAGTCGATGTGTATTTCGGAACACGGACCGCAGGGACCCGTATCACCCATTTCCCAGAAGTTGTCGTGCTTGTTTCCGTTCAGGATATGGTCTTTCGGCAAGAACTGTTCCCAGTAGGAGGCAGCTTCGTTGTCGCGTTCCAAACCTTCTTCGGCGTTACCTTCGAACACAGTGGCATAGAGGTCTTTCGGGTCTATCTTCAGCACATCCACCAGATACTCCCATGCCCAGGAGATAGCTTCTTTCTTGAAGTAATCACCGAATGACCAGTTGCCCAGCATCTCAAACATGGTGTGGTGGTAGGTATCGTGCCCCACTTCTTCCAAGTCATTATGCTTTCCGCTTACGCGAAGGCATTTCTGTGAGTCCGCAACTCTTTTGTATTTCGCCGGGTGGTTGCCCAGAATAATATCTTTGAACTGGTTCATTCCTGCGTTGGTGAACATCAACGTGGGGTCATCTTTAATCACCATCGGAGCCGAAGGCACTATCTGGTGACCTTTACTTTCGAAGAAACTCTTGAAAGAGTCTCTGATTTCGTTTGCAGTCAACATACGTCTATTTATGATTTATGATTTTTATTTATAGCTTGCGACTCATGACTTGTACAATTTATGATTTTAAAGGAAAAAGCTATCAGCCTTGTAGGTAATTCCCCACTATTATCACTCTTATAAATCATAAATCTTATAATTCTTGAAAAAACTGTGCAAAGATAGCTTGTTTTTATTACTTTTGCCGCATTGACAAGCGAAATATTTCCTAAGATGCGCAAAGTTTACTACATTTATAATCCACAGACGCAGACGTACGACCGTATTTATCCTACCGTGAGGCAGCGGGCGCTGAGTATTCTCCGCCGTTTGTTCATCGGTATGGGGCTGGGTGCGGGCAGTTTCATCGTGCTGCTGTTAATCTTCGGCTCCCCGTCAGAGAAAGAGTTGCGGAAAGAAAACAGCCAACTCCAGGCGCAGTACAACGTACTCTCTCGCCGACTAGACGAGGCGATGGGAGTGTTGCAGGACATACAGCAGCGTGACGACAACCTATACCGGGTGATTTTCATGGCCGACCCTATTCCTACTGCCATTCGTCAGGCGGGATATGGCGGCACCAACCGCTATGAACATCTGATGGATATGGCAAACTCCGATTTGGTTATCAATACCACTCAAAAGATGGACATGCTCAGTAAGCAGCTTTATATCCAGTCGAACTCTTTTGATGACGTGGTGGATATGTGCAAAAGCCACGACGAGATGTTGCGTTGCATTCCGGCCATCCAACCGATTTCGAATAAAGACCTCAAGAAGACTGCTTCAGGCTACGGTACGCGTATAGACCCCATCTATGGCACTCCGAAATTCCATGCCGGTATGGACTTCTCTGCCAATCCGGGTACTGATGTCTATGCCACAGGAGACGGCACGGTTATCAAGATGGGATGGGAAACCGGGTATGGTAATACGGTCATTATCGACCATGGTTTCGGCTATCAGACATGGTATGCCCACCTGCGCGATTTCCGTACAAAACCGGGTAAGAAGGTGGTGCGTGGTGAAGTCATCGGCGGAGTAGGCAGTACGGGCAAGAGCACCGGTCCGCATTTGCACTACGAGGTGCACGTTAAAGGGAAAGTCGTGAATCCGGTGAATTACTACTTCATGGATTTGAGTGCCGAGGATTATGACCGCATGATACAGATTGCGGCGAATCACGGGAAGGTGCTTGACTAATCTATCACTTCTTCGCAGACTGCCATTTCCGTGCCTCGGTATACCACTACTATCCGGTGTAGCGTAGTATTACCTATGTTGTTTCGGACAGTTTTGCTGGCAGCATAGCGATTGTCTTGCTTAATGGCTTCACAGCGTAGTTGTTCCACCCGTTCGTTGCTGTCTTTTCCTTTGGCATATTTCAGTTCGATGATGTAGCTGTGCTCCATGTCCTTGTAGATTTCGGTCAGCGGAAGAAGGAAGATGTCTGCATAGCCTGCCTGTGTGTCCTGTTCCGAAACCGGATGGTAGAAGCGGTTCTGCGACGTCATGGCGAGAGTGAAGCCGTGCACGTAGGCTTCGCCCTTCTGCTTGTCGCGCTGGGAGGAGTAGCGGTGCAGGCAGTTGTACAGCTGTTCACGCACTACTTGGTTGGGGATGGTTAGCTTTGTAGCACCTTTGTGCGTGCCGCCAATGGTGAGCATACCGAAATAGAACAACAAACTGATGAAATTGTCGGGATGAGTAATCTCTTCGGCAGGGAATCCTGCTTTCAATTCTCCGGTCATGAATCCTTGTTCCACCAGTTTCTGTATGATTGATGCATCGTGGGCAAACTCCTTGTCCTTGCGGATGAGCATGCGTAGCTTGTTGTAGTCCACGCGGATATTTTCTTTCACCATGTTCTTCGGCGGTTTGCCTCCATTGCGTACGTAGTTATCCACAAAGTAAAGCACCATATTGGAGTTGTACATCGTGGTGCGCCCATAGCTGTCTTCTGAAAAGCAGTAGTTGTCATATCATGGTTTCATCAATACTGCTAATTCATCCGTAGTATGGTGGAACTCGCAGGTAGTGGCATAATAGTTTAACATTTGGCGCACATCCTCTTCCGTAAATCCGGTCAGTTCATTGAACTCGGCAGACAGCGAGTAATTGGTTCCGATATTGAAGCCGCTTGTCAGGTCATCCATCCTTTTCCTTTTGTCAGCACAAATATAGTGCAAAGAGTTCGGAATGAGAAGAGTACTTTTTCTGCTTTTGCAGGTCATTTATAAACTCCTTAAAATGGAGGGTGGCGTTAAAGTATCCATCAATTACGCCAAACTTGAAGCTAGTGACAATACAGATGACTTTGCCGCAGAACAAGCAGACTGTCAATCGGACTATGCTCATGAAACGGCATCAACGTATTGCGGCACCATTATTCACGGATGTTTTTTCTGAGAGGTCATAAAAAAGCGGCGGCAGATTCTGAAAACATCACGTAGTTTTCAGAATCTGCCGCCGCTTTTCTAAAATTTATCACCCTCTTTTTCAGAAATGAGTTCTATCTCCCCCTGGTAACCGTTATCCGTAGAAATCGACTTTCTGTGTGAATTCTCTATACAAGTAATCATGTGGAAAAATTAATTCGGTTCGTCAGCTAATGCCAGTATCATAAAAGAATATTGGGTAATAAGAGGTTTATAGATTTGTACTGAATAAACATTAATTTTGAATGGTGATATTTCTGTTTCTTATCAACTCTTCAAAGTTTTCAATATTATACTCCACTTTAGGTATCTCCGTTTTTTGATGAAAATCTTCCCAATAGAAGCCAATTCTTCGGATCTTGGCTCTGATGCCTTTTTGTTCATTATTGGAAGATTGCAGTTTCAGTCTGATTAACTCTTTAATTTTGAAAACTTCTTCTGAAGTGAATATTTTCTTACCTTTCATAATTATTCTTTGATGTTTAGTATGTTAGGGCATTTTCCCAATTTTTTATCTTTTCTCCTATCTTTTTAGCACAAGCATTACTGGTAGAATAAGCTATACTGGACGGCAATCGAGTTTTGTAATAGTTGGCAGCTTTCTTTCCATTAAATACAACTTTTTTTATTTTTGGGTAACGATTCAGCAAGCCGTCAATGTCATTATATTCTTCTTCTTTTATATTGCTATCCAGGCTGCTTTCACGTTCACAAGACTGTAACGTATCCCATAATGCAATGTGGTGTTTCTTTAAACACGAAATTTTTTCCTCGTAATCTTTGAATTCCATATTGGAATTGAACAATCTCTTCATTATTTTCCAGAAACTATTATTGGGTGAAGCGTAGTATTCTTTGCTTCTCAGTGATTCTTTACCGGGCATGGTTCCCAATATTAGGATTTCGGAACTTTCATCAATAATAGGCGGTAATGATTGTACCCTGTTGTTTAGTAATTCATCTTTTTTCATCGTTCTGTGATATGTTAATGTTATTCTTCAAAAATTGCAATAGCATGTGCCATCCATATAGAATTGTTTTGATAATCTTCTTTACAGCCTTTGGGAATATATAAAACGAAGCGTAAAGGAGCTATATCTTCTATAGAAGCTCCCGTTTCTTCAACAAAACTAGTTGGAGTTATTGTCGGCGTTATTTTTCCTTTAATGATAACGTTTTGTAATCTGGAACAGTTTCCAAATGCCCAACGTCCTATATATGTTACGTTTTGAGGAATAGTTATAATGGATAAATTTTTACAAAGTCCAAATGTGCTATCCTCTATTTTTGTTAAGGTTTCAGGCAAATGAATATCTTCAAGTGCGATACAACCGGTGAACGCATAAGCTCCTATGGTTTTTACTCTATTGGGAATGTTTATGTTTTTTAGATTTTTACAATGATTAAAAGCGCATTCACCAATGGATTTAGCTTGTTCTGGTAAAAGTATATGTTCCAATTTTTCCCAATTGAAAAATAGATAATCAGTAATTTCATTGTCTTTCGTGAAATAGTCCATGTCATTGTTTATGCGTTGATATGAATCTCCTCCAGATCTAATATTTGCATGTGATAAATCTAAATGAATAAGATTGGTCATTTTCTCCATGATAACAAAATCAGTCCCATTTATATAGCCTATAAGAGTCAAATCTTTTATTTTAGTTAAGTCTGTTGTAGATAATATTTCAGGTAATTTGCCTGGCTCTTGAATATCTATCCGTGCTTTAGTTCCATTCTCTGATAATGTTAATGCAGGTTTTGCAGCTTGGTATATTTCTATTTGTTCCGAGTTGCTTTCACCTTTAAATGTAATTTTACATTCGCGAGGAGATGTTTTTTCATTCTCTGATGAAATAAATGTAATGATTTGTTTTCCAGGCTGATATTGAAGATTGCCTTCTTTGTTGTAAATCCATGATTGGCCCTCTGGGTCAATTTCAATTGCATAGTTACAATTTGACAGAACTTCTATTTGAAATGTTGTACTAACATGACGAATTTCATGCCTTTTTTCTGGAAGCTGGATAAAATCTACCGATTTTTGCTTGATATTCAGTTCCTTTTGTATGTCTCCCACCTTTATTACAAACTGTGCATTCCTTTCATTGTGTTCTGCATTTTCTGCAACATGAATGTAGGCTGTGACTTCATTTGATTGTTCAAAATTATATTTATACTCTACTGTGCACCACTTATTGGTGGGGGTTATCCAGCTATGCCACCATGTTTGGTTCATAATAGTAAAAGACATGGATTGTTCGCCTCCTTCTGCAGGGAAAATTATGCCATTAGTAAATAGCATTTCACTTTCCGGTGAAAGAATGAGTTGTGGTTCGTCTTCTTTGCTGCATGAAACAATAAGCACACATGAAATGGCAATAAACCATAAGGAAATTTGCAGATTGTTTTTTTTCATGATTAGAATAACTTATGGCTATAGTGGACTCCGAATCATAGCCTTATTACTATAAAAGAAAGTGTGGAGTCACATCATCTATCTCGTTAGAGGCTCTGGTAAACCCGAATGTAAATAGACAATATTCCCCACACTTGTAATGTATATCGCTTAGGTAAGCATATACAAACAAGTGATGAGCGTGATTGCTATTCCTTACATTCATTGAAAATTTACCAGACTTTCTAACGAAGGGTAAAAGCTACACTTTCATCAATAAACTATGTATGTCCTAACCAGTTATGTTTGGACTTTGCAAAACTACAAAAAGTTTATTGATTATCAAACTCAAAGAAGGGGATATTGTCATCTGTTTTTTAGTAATAAACTCTATTTTTTATCAAATCATCTTCTTCGTCATCTATCTGTGCATCATAGATTTCGGGCGGATAGGTAAGTTCATCTTCCGGATTTGCAAGATATTCATCTAAATTTTCGTTGAAGATGTCGCTTTCGCTTTGTTTTTCGGGGGATAGGCGATATGTTTCTTCCGATATTTTTTTATAAGTTATGTTCCCGTTTTCGGAGGGGGAAGAATGTGGATCGTGAAATTTGTTTCTGAAGGCACGTTGTCGCGCGGCGTTTTCATTCAGGCTCTTTTCTAACATTATTTTGTTCATACTGTCTTGATAAGAATAATATCCAAAGATACTAAGGAAACAAAGTACGCCTATTCCTTTCAGGATATTCTTTCTGCTTTGGTAAGACTGGTTGCTCATGATTTTCTGTTTTAGACGTTTATTATGTTGGAAAGACAATAGACTATTATCCATTCCTTTTCAGCGCCTCTTCATACACCTTCCGCACCCGTTCGCACAGGTGCATCGGCTTGACAACTGTCAGCGAACGGCTACGTGCCAGCAGTGCCATTACAAAATCGTTGGTGATGCGCAGGTGCAAGCGGATGCGGAATTCCTCTTCATTGTCAACCAGCACTTCTTGTGAATGGTGCAGCGGTACGGATTTCAGGAAACTGCCGTCCAGTGCATCGTAACTTAGTTCGATTTCTTCCACAGGGATGTCGGTCTGGTTCCAGATGCCGTAGCTGTCTTTGAACAGTTCTTCCACGTTGATATTCATGTTGCGTTTGAAAGTCTCTTCGTAAAGAATGCTCAGGTTTCGGATGCAATCTACACTGAAGGTTTTCAGCATTCCTTTGTCGTAGGCAAGGAGATACCATCTTTGCTGGTCTTCTTTCAGGTAATGGGGAAGGACTTTCTTTTCACGTATTTTTCCTCCTTCGCGTACATAGATGTAGTTGAAAGTCAACGGATGGGAGAATTTGATAGCTTTTATCAATAGTGGAAGACACTCGCAATCCATCGGGCGGTGGTGTTCCGCCAGTACGTATGTATGCAGGTTGGAGGTACTGTCGATAGCGTTCAGCAAGTCGAAGTTCAGCAGCAGGCGCTCATATTGTTCTTTTTTCAAGTCATCTTCCTCATTGATGTAATAGCCGTTCCGTTTCTTGTCAAAACAGATGCGTATGCCGAAGAGGCTCTCTATTTCATTGAAGTCACGTTGCAGCGTTCGCAAATCTACGGGAGTGCCGTCGCGTTCCTCCATGCGGAGCGAGACATAATTTTCCAATTCCTCCCGCGATACATAGTGCTGCAATCCTTTCAGCTTGTTGATAATAATCAGCATCCGCTGCAATCCTTCTAACTTTCTGCCCATATATCTTTTCTTGTTTCGTTCTTGCGAACAAAGATGACAGGGTTGGACGACAAAACGTGTCGCCTGCAGAAAAAAGTGACGGTTAAAACCGCCGGTTTAGAGATTTTAATCCGGAAAAGAACGGAGGTTTGAAAAAAGAGGTATATTTTTGTGCTTTTAAAAAGTACTCTATGCTGAATACAGATAAGAATTTGAAGTTATATTACTCCATCAGTGAGGTGGCTGCCATGTTCGACGTCAACGAATCGCTGCTCCGCTTCTGGGAAAAGGAGTTTCCGCAACTCAATCCGAAGAAGGCGGGACGGGGCGTGCGGCAATACCGCAAGGAAGATGTGGAGACAGTGAAGCTCATTTACCATCTGGTGAAGGAGCGTGGCATGACGTTGCCCGGCGCCCGCCAGCGGATGAAGGACAATAAAGAGAACACGCTCCGTAACTTCGAGATTGTGGATCGTCTGAAGGCTATCCGCGAAGAGCTGGTGGGCATGAAGCTGGCGCTGGACGCGTTCACCTACGACGATGTGGAGAATCTGAAGGAAAATATTCAGAATATGAAGTAAGTATCTACTTCGACTAATCCGCGCGTGTCTATTTGGGAAAATCAATATCAGAACTGTTATTCATTTTGCAGCTAAATTTTGCAATTAATTTGAATACGAGATAGCCTATTATTATAGATACTATCCTACCTACAAATTCAGGAAAGGACAACGTCGTATATTCAAAATAACGAATCCTTATTGGGATATCAATAATAGAACTTCCAAATAAAATTGCAACAAATAGAATCCAAGGTTTAATAATTCTATAGTATCGACTAAGCATAATTACCGTAAATGCTTGAAATATCACGCACGAAGTAATAGTAGCTTGTATCGCTCCTATTATTCTTATCGGGCTAAGAAGAATAAATAATAAGAAGGATATGAAGAAAATTGATATAAAACATTTCTTTTTGTTCATAATGATGCGGTTAAATTCCTAATCCTAAACACATTCCATCACACTCAAACAGCCAAAATAATCCACATCCTGAAGTTGGCTTACAACTGCCCCTTGTTGGAGTTCTACAAGTAGTGTAATCGGGTCCTTCATGATTCAATATATCGCAATAACTACTTTTCTGGCTACACGAACATTCAAACCCAACTCCTTCTCCTTGAGTTAACGCAATAATTTCATCTTCAAAATTTTTATCTAAGTCACCTTGCTTATTTAATACTTTTTCTATGCTATAACAAATTGCATGAATTTGCTTTTTATTCCATCCGAGTGTGTTGTTGGCATATTCTTGCCATCGATATATAAAAATCAGCAACTCGTCATTATTATTCAAATCGATAGAAGTGAATATAGACTTCTCATAATCTAATATCAATGAATAGATTAGTTCTATATGCTTCCATTCGACTTCAGACCAGTCTAGCTTTTCCAACTCTTGGTATTTTTCGTTCCATATTTCTCGTTTCTTTTCAGTATCAAAGATTCGATAAGCAGCTCTTTTATATGAATCCTTTTTTAAATTCAGAAATTGCATTCTACTCATCCTGCTTATTTCTAAAACATTCTCATTTGCCCATCTTTCAATGTCAGGATCGCAACTATACATATTACTTTTCTGGCAAGAGAAAGAAAATATGCTCATAACCAAAACTAATAGATATTTGACTTTTTGCATATAGACTATTTTTATAAAACGTGATTATATAATATGATTTTGTTGAAAAGTTTCAATGGGTCTCTTAAAGACTATTTTATAAAACCTTTAACGCGAATAATTTCAATGTCATTAGTCGCATTTGATTTAATGAAGATTGCTTTATTAAAGACTCCCTTTTTGTTTCTTATATTAACTAAGACTTCTATACTTCCGACTTCTCCTCTGGACAAAGGAGGGCTTTTATTCACAGCTGTGAGGCAATTGCATGAAACATCTGTCTTAATCTCGATTGCCCAATATTTGCGTAAGGGAAATAGATTAAAATTTCAGATGTTTGTTTCTCCATTATGGAACCAAAATCAATAACTTTATCTTTAAATAGAAGAAGACTTTCATTATTCTTACCCAATGAATCTAATTGGAAATTTTTAAAATCTTCAGTATTCAGAACCAATGTATTGGAAACTTTATTTGTACAGCTAACCAGGAAGATTCCAAGGCATAAAATTAGTTGTGTTCTCATTATTATAATGGTTATTTATAACGACTTTAATTGTGTCAATAAAGGTGGTATTTAATTCCATTATGCATATTTATTTTTAATTGCTTTATATAAATATTCAAATTACTATCAGTGTATTCACTACCAGAATATTGCTTTACTGTCAGTTGAATGTCGGTTGGTTCGCTGGAGGTTAATTGGCTTTTAACTATGTTGAGAATACTTTTTCTTAATCTATTTTTATAAGGAAAGTTAATTCTGCCATGCTTTTGCTTTAATCCTCTATTCTCACCACCTGCTTGATGTTCTGTATCTGCTTCAGATTATTACAGATAGTACGCACGTCCTCCACATCGTGTACGTAGAGCTGTATCTTTCCTTCGAAGATGCCGTCGTTGGTTTCGATGGTCAGTTTGCGGATGTTCACGTTGAGCTGGCGGGAAATGACCTGGGTCACTTCGTTCAGCAGTCCCATGCTGTCTATACCTTTTATATATATAGTGACGAGGAACGACAAATCCTTGTGCGTGTCCCACTCGGTGGCGATGATGCGGTTTCCGTAGCTACTTTTGAGGCGGGCGGCAACGGGGCACTGACGCTTGTGGATGATGACGCGGTTTTCTTCATCGATATATCCCAGGACATCATCGCCCGGAATAGGGTGGCAGCAGTCTGCCATGATATAATTCTTGGAGATGGCCTCTTCGGTCAGTTTTAGAATCTGTTTGGTATTAATCTTTTCTTGAGGGGCTTTTTCTTCCGGCTGCTCCTTGTTCTCTTTATTGTCTTTGTTTCCAAACGAAAAGGTGAGATATTTCTTCCAGTTGCTGCTCTGTCTTTCTTTGAATGCATTCTTATCTGCATCACCCAATACAATCTTCTTGCTACCGACGGCTACGAGCAATTCGTCCCGGGTATGGAATTTATGCAGTTTGGTCAGTTTGTCCAATGCGGCGTCATCAATGCGGATATCTTCATTTTTGAAGAAGTCGGCGATTATGGTTTCACCCTCTTTTTGGTAAGCCTTTGCTTCTTTACGCAGGATAGAAGCTATTTTGGCACGGGCGCGGGCGGTGGTGGCGTATGCTTCCCATTCCGGTTGCACACGTTGCGACTTGGAGGTCAGTACCTCTACCTGGTCACCGCTTTGCAGCTTGTGGCTTAGGGGGACTAGTTTGTGGTTTACTTTGGCACCGATGCAGTGGCTGCCTATGTCGGTGTGCAGGGAGAAGGCAAAGTCCAGTGCTGTGGAGTTCTGCGGCATGGTCTTGAGGTCGCCTTTCGGGGTGAAGACGAAAATCTCTGATGCAAACAGGTTCAGTTTGATGGTATCGAGAAAATCGATGGCGTCCGGTTGCGGGTCGTCCAGAATTTCCTTGATGGTACGCAACCATTTCTCCAGTTCGCCTTCATCTTCGCTGCCTCCGCCTTCTTTGTATTTCCAGTGGGCGGCAAAGCCTTGTTCGGCAACGTCATTCATACGCTCACTGCGGATTTGCACCTCAATCCACTGCCCGTGGTTGCCCATCAGGGTGACGTGCAGGGCTTGGTAGCCGTTGGCTTTGGGATGGCTGACCCAGTCGCGCAGGCGGTCGGGGTGGGGCTTGTATATCTTGGAGATGGAGACATAGATGTCGAAGCAGTCGTTCAGTTCCTCTTCCATATTGCGCGGTTCGAAGATGATGCGTACGGCAAGCAGGTCATAGATTTCCTCGAAAGGTACATGCTTGGTCTGCATCTTGTTCCAGATGGAATAGATGGATTTTACCCGGGCGAGGATACGGTATTTCAGGCCCATCTTATCCAATTGGGCACGTATAGGGGTAGTGAAGTCTTTGAATACCTTGTCACGCTCAACGGAGGTGGCTTCCAGCTTCTTTTCTATTTCGCGGTATTCTTCGGGATGTTCGTATTTGAAACTCAGGTTCTCAAGCTCGGTCTTTATCTTGTATAAGCCCAGCCGGTTGGCAAGCGGGGCATAGATGTAAAGGGTCTCACCGGCTATCTTGAACTGCTTGTTGGGCAGCATGGAGCCAAGCGTGCGCATGTTGTGCAGGCGATCGGCTATCTTGATAAGGATGACACGGATGTCGTCGGACATGGTGAGGAGCAGCTTCTTGAAGTTCTCCGCCTGCGCCGAGGCACGGTCGCCGAAGATGCCGCCGGAAATCTTTGTCAGCCCGTCTACAATCTGGGCGATTTTGGGGCCGAAGATGTTTTCGATATCCTCTACGGTGTAGTCGGTGTCCTCCACCACATCGTGCAGCAATGCCGAGCATATGGAAGTAGACCCCAGTCCTATCTCATTACAGATAATCTTTGCCACGGCAATGGGGTGCATGATGTAGGGCTCGCCGGAACGACGCTTGATGCCCTTATGCGCCTGGTTGGCAAAATTGAATGCTTTGGTTATTATTTCGACGCGCTTGCGGTGCTTGGTGCCCAGATAGTCGTTCAACAGTTCTTGGAATGCCTGTTCGATCATTTCCTCTTCGGCTTTTTCCTTTTCCTTCTGACTTATGTTTTCTTCCATATACTGCTTTCTCCTTTCTTCACTTCACTTTTTGCAAAAATAAGCAATTTTCAACACGGGACAAGCGTTTATGTCTTTATTTATAAATCTTCAAGCGCTTTCCTGCGGAGATTCTGGTACTGCGCAATCCATTCCAACTTTTTAACTGATTGACAGTGACGCCGTATTTCCGTGCAATGCTGCCAAGGTTCTCGCCACTGCGTATCTTGTGGTAGGTGACATTCCCCGTAGCGGTACTGCCTTTGCTGTTGCGTGCCGTCGAGCGTGTATCGGAAACGGCTACTACTCTGCGGTTCTTGAACAACTCGTTGCTGCGGTGGGCATAGATGGTATCTTGTTTGTCAATAAAGGTACTGATGTGGTTGATGGGGAGGCGTAGTGTCTGCGGCTTGCTCTCTCCGGGGATGATGCTTTTCTTGAACTGGGGGTTCAGGCTCTTTATTTGGTCCAGGCTGATGCCGCATATATCGGCAATCTGCTCGAAATGAAGGTTACGGCTTATCTGCACCGTATCTGTTGCCTCCGGAATGTCGGTTTCCATGGGGCAGATGTTGTGTTTGCAGTAATAGGTCATTACGTAGTTGGCGGCAATGAAGGCCGGTACGTAACCGCGTGTTTCTTTGGGCAGGTAGTTGTAGATTTCCCAATAATCCGTTTTCCCTCCCGAGCGGCGGATGGCTTTGTTGATGGTGCCCGGACCGCAGTTGTAGGCGGCAATCACCAAGTTCCAATCTTTGTAGATGTCGTACATGTCCTTCAGATAGTGTGCTGCGGCCCAGGTCGCTTTTATCGGGTCGCGGCGTTCGTCTACGAGGCTGTTGCTTTCCAGTCCGTATATCTTTCCGGTGGCGAGCATGAATTGCCATAGTCCGCAGGCTCCCGCACGGGAGACGGCAGAAGGGTTGAGGGCAGACTCTATGACGGGCAGGTATTTCAGTTCGAGCGGCAGGCCGTAGGCATCCAGTGCTTCTTCGAAGATGGGCATATAGAAATTGCAGGCGCTCAGCATGAAGGCAACTTGATTGCGCAGGCGTCCGGCATACATGTCGATGAACTTGCGTACAATTTCGTTGTAGGGCATTTCCATGACGGTCGGCATGCGCGACAACCGGTCTATGTATACGGAGTCGCTGAACATCGGGTTCACGGTAGAGGTGCTGCAGTCTTTTCCCAAGTCTATGTAGTTCTTGGCTTTCCAGTCATTGAGCAGGCTGTCCAGCGGATAGGTCATGCTTTTGGGCAGTTCGATGGATTCTTGGCGTTCTGTACCGTTTTCGCGGATAAGCACTTCCACGCTTTCCTGCGCATGCGTGGCCGGAGCGGCGAAGAGGGTGCAAAGCAGAATCGAGGCTCCGAGGATAATTCTTCTGGTATGGATGGACTTATGTATCATATAGGTATTATGCTTTAATTTTCGTTTTTAGAATCGGAAACTGCATTGTACGCCGACGTTTCTTTTAGAGGAGCCGGTCATCTGGCTGTTGATTATGGCAGGCTCCACTTTCATACTGAGGTCGGGGGTGATGTCGAAGTTGGACAATTCTGCGTCTACGTATGCGTCGACAACAGACAGCAGGTATACGCCGATAAAGGCGAAGATGCTCAAGTCGCGGTATCGCCGGAAAGTGTCCTTGCGCTTCCGCAGTATTTCCGTCAGCTGGCTGTTGCTGTAATTATGGTTGGGCGGAAGCAGGTCGGTGATGCTGCTGGAAGTCCAGTTTTCGTTTACGGCATCCTTGTAGGCTGCCGAATAGTCCTTGTACATCTTGCCGTTCCACGTGAGGGCGTAGGCACAACCGGCAAATCCGCCGTAGAAGATGGGCAGTTTCCAATATTTGCGGTTGTAGATTTGTCCGCCTCCGGGAATGACGAGAGCAAGCCAGGTGGCTTTCGTAGGATTGGGCACCCATCTTTTGGGGTCGATGGCCTTTTGCAGGCTGTCTGTAGGCACGGGCTGTTCCTTCAGGTCGGGGCTGGCGGTCATTTCCAGCATCTTCCGTTTGTTTTCGGCTGCAAGACTGTCGGCCACGGCAAGGCTGTCTTTTCCCATGGTGGGCCGTCGTCGTATTCGGTCTGTCGTCCGGTTCAGACTGTCGGCTTGCGGGCGCACGGTGTCGAGAGTATCGGTCTGATGCCGCTGTGCACGCTTTGAAGCGGCGCGCGGACGGTCCTGACCATACATAGCAATCCCTGCCATCTGTAAAAAACAGAGCAGCAGGGCAATGGCTAACTGATGTATTCTTCCTTTTTTCCTCATTTATTTCTTCAGCGTATCAAGAATGCCGATGATACGTTCTAATTCTTCTTCGTTATTGAACGGGATACTGATTTTGCCTTTTCCTTTCTCCGAGCAAGTGAGCTGCACTTTGGTACTGAAAAAGCTCGAGAGCTGTTGTTTCAGCATATTGAATTCTTCGGGCAGTTTGGCGCGTTTGGGGGCAATCTTGCGACCGCCGCTCTTCACGGTTTCGCCTTCGCTCAGCGACTTTACTATTTCTTCCACTTTGCGCACGGAATAGCCATGCTCAAGGATTTCCTCGAAGATCTTCACCTGCAGTTTGGGGTCGCCCAGCGTCACCAACGCGCGGGCATGTCCCATGTCTATCTGCTTGTTCTGCAGTCCTATCTGGACGGGAGCGGGCAGTTTGAGCAGGCGCAGGTAGTTGGCAATGGTGGTACGCTTCTTGCCTACGCGTTCGCTGAGGCGCTCTTGCGTCAGCCCGTATTGCTCCAACAGATGCTGGTAAGCGAGGGCTATTTCTACGGAGTTCAAGTCTTCGCGCTGTATGTTTTCGATGAGCGCCATTTCCATGACGTTCTCGTCATCTGCAGTGCGGATATAGGCGGGGATGCTGGTCAGTCCGGCAAGCTGCGAAGCGCGGAAACGACGCTCGCCGGCGATAATCTGGTATTCGTCGTCGCTAAGCTTGCGCAGGGTGATGGGCTGTATGATGCCGATTTCGGAGATGGAATCAGCTAACTCCTGCAACGCAACCGGGTCGAATTCATGACGGGGCTGGTTGGGATTGACCGTAATCTTCGACAACTCTATTTCATTGATGGAGGAGGAACCTTCGGTCTGCACTTCATCTATGGAGAACAGGGCGTCCAGCCCGCGTCCTAATGCATTTCTTTGTGCCATCTGTTTATTTACTATATTGACGATTTACAATTTACTATTTAGCCATGCGGGGTGATTTTGTTGTGTATTGTAAATATGGTATTTATCACTAACCCCTAATCATTAATCACTAACCGCTTATCCTTAACCACTAATCCCTTCTTGCGTTTCTGCTTATCAGCTCCTTGGCAAGTGCCATGTGGTTCTTGGCTCCGGTTGAGTCTGCGTCATAGAGAATGGTGGGCAGGCCGTAGCTGGGAGCTTCGCTCAGTTTTACATTACGCTGGATGACGGTGTTGAATACCAGTTCCTGGAAGTGGCGTTTCACTTCATCGTAAATCTGGTTGGCCTGGCGCAGACGCGAGTCGTACATTGTCAGCAGGAAGCCTTCGATTTCGAGGGCGGGGTTCAGCTTCGACTTGATGATTTTAATGGTGTTCAGTAGTTTGCTGATGCCTTCCAGTGCGAAATATTCCGCTTGTACGGGGATGATTACCGAATCGGCGGCAGTCAGTGCGTTGACCGTAATCAGACCCAGAGACGGGGAACAGTCTATCAAGATATAGTCAAACTCATTCTTCAGCGGAGCGAGTACTTCTTTCAGTATCTTTTCGCGGTTTTTCAGATTGAGCATTTCTATTTCGGCACCTACCAGATTGATGTGGGAGGAGATGACCTTCAGAGTGTCTATCTCCGTGTCATGAAGGGCCTCGCATACGTCTGCACGGTCGATAATGCACTCGTAGATAGTACATTCCGACTGCTTGATGTCCACACCCAATCCGGAGGAGGCGTTGGCCTGCGGGTCGGCATCTACAACAAGCACTTTCTTTTCAAGCGTGGCAAGCGAGGCTGCGAGGTTGATTGTCGTCGTAGTCTTGCCTACACCACCCTTTTGGTTAGCCATAGCAATTATTTTTCCCATAATCTCAATATTTATTGGCAGCGAAATAAGTGATAATTCCGGATAGTGCCTACTAAAAAAGAGGAAGATTGCCAAAACGGTTGATAAGTCGCCTGTTTTGTTAATAACTCCACAAGGCGGTGTGTCTCTCCGTATTCGGCGGTTCGGTCGTTATTTCCCTCTAATTAGCAGGCAAATATACATATTTATCTTGAAACAGGGAGGCTTTTTTGCCTCGCTTGCAGAAGATTAAGATTTGTTTTATGCTTTCATGTCTTTTGCTTGTTTTGTAAATAGCTTATTTTCACTGTTCTTTATACTGAAAAAGAATGTGTATTAATAGGCCGATTGGCATATTAGTCTATCGAAGCCCTTTCCCGTTCCAGTGTCTCGGGCCGCAGCATTTCTTTAGGGAAATATTTGCTCAACGGGTAACGGTAGAAGTTCATGTTTTGCCGCAACCTGTTTACAAGCGTGCGGTCGGGCTTGAAGTAGATGCGTGACACCCGTACTTTGCCTGGGGTCACATCGTCGGGGTGCTCAAAGCCCTCGCTCGTGATGGACAGGTTGAAGGACCCTAGACCCTTGATGGTGACCGACTCGCCTTCGCAGAGTGCCTCTTCGATGTACTTGGGCAAGTCCACCAATACACTCTGCACGTCGCCCTCGCTCATGCCTTTGCGGCGGGCCATGCGGCGGGCCAATATCTCTGTTGTCACTCCTCCGCGCATTTGCAAGGTTCGTTGCACGGCATAGTATAGTTGCTTCATTCCTTCCTTGGTGCGGAAGAGTTTCTTTCTTACCAGATAAATCATGTCTATATCCTTTCTTGTTATGGTTGTATATCCGTTGGGTTGCGCATGCCTGCCTGGCGTATGCCCCATCTCTTTCCGGCAGGCAGCGCATTGCCGGAAATGATGCACAAGATGGCATCTTGTGTGTCGTAAGTCGGCATGTTGTGTTGTTCAAGTTGGCATCTTGTGCGGCAAAGGTAAGTGTGTTTCGGCAGATATGCAAGTGTTTTCCGAAGAAGTAAGGCAAGGGTGTCTTCCGTGAGAGTATGACTCTTTCATTTAATGGAGTTATCGGGAGTTAAAATGAAAGATTCGTAGAAGGGGATAAATATTTTATTGCTAATGTTTTGAAATGCAAATGTTTTTTGGTATATTCGAACGCGGAATCTTTAATCAAAAATAGGGTTGGCTATGAGGAATTATTTCATCTTTTTAATTTTTGTTTCGTCTATAGCGTTAAGTGCATGTGGGCATGAAGAAACTGTTGTTCAAGAAGATGCGGATAGCCTCGAAACTTCTCAAGAACTTGTTACGGATTTGAATAATGCCGCATTTGCCACATTTGTCTTTCCGGTAAACCAGAGAAGGAGTAATGAACTTGATTCATTTGATCCTGAAGGTATGGATTATGCCATAGCTGTAAAACAAGAATTTGATTTCGCTCAAATGATGAGTCTGGTGCAAGATTTGGATGCTGCAAATGAAAAGGCAAAATCTCTTTTCCCTAATGTGCATTATTGTGATGATTTGGATTTCTTAAAAGAATATGTATCTAATATTGTGGAAATTGGAGATAAATCTCAAATTAGGCTTTTTACGGATGAAATGTGCAGGAATATTGACAATGCAGGGCTTAGCTCGGAAAGAACATTAGACTTGAAAGCAATGATGGCGATAGCAGAAAATAGTTATTCTCTTTGGATAATTGAAGAAAAATGAACAGGCAGGTTGTTGTAAGAATGGTGGTTGTGCTGTTCGCACTGCTGGGTTTTGGCTCGTTTCCGCTTAAAGCCCAGAAAATATATGCCACTGACACGGAAACAGGTGAAAAAACATTTGTGCTGACCTATGGCTGGGGAATCACGGGATATGCTTCGTCTCATGGCATTTCGGCTTGGGACGTAGATGGCAAAGATGGAGGCGTGGCCAACCTGCTCAAAGCTATGTGCTACTCTTCTTCCTCTGAAGTGGGCTATGGAGGGCTTCTCTATGGCAATACGCATTCGCAACGTTTTCAGGCAGAAGGAGTGAAAGAACGGGTGAATCTCATCTATGTGGCACCGCAGGTCTCTTACTTGAAACGTGCCACCATGTTCCCGTCATGTTTCGGCACTATGGGAGGAGGAGTGGGGTATTTGCACTACCGGAGCAAGACGGCTCTTTCGGGCCATCCTGATGACATAAAGGTTTCCGCTTCCAGTGCGGGAGTCAATGGCTTTATAGGTTTTGAATATACTTTTGCACGCCATTGGGGCATTAGCTTGGAGGTGGATGCGCTTTACTCGCCTGTCAAGTTGGGGAAAGGCGGAAGGGAGCCGATTCCTTTCAAGCCGAGAGGAAAGTTTGGCCTATTCTTGCTGACCACACAGATAGGCCTGTCTTGTCATCTGTAAACGATGGACGTGCTTTCGCTGCAATTTATAACAGTGTTTCTGCGAACTTCCAGCAGAAGTAAGCACATATCACGCATTTCGCTACTGTGCCCAGCAGGAATCCAAGTAGCGAGCCCAGTCCCGATTTCAAGGCCCGGTTTGCGTTGCTGCCTCCCATCAGCTCACCGATGAAGGCTCCGAGAAAGGGGCCGAGGATGATGCCCCAAGGCATGAAGAACAGCCCTATGATGCTGCCTATGAGACAGCCGCGTGTGCCCCATCGGCTGCCTCCGCTGTATTTGCTGCCCAGCATCGGGACGAAATAATCCAGTATCTGTACAAGGACGACTGCCGCCAGCCATAAAAGCAACTGCATGGTGGAAAACTGCGCCTTGTCCGTGAGGTGTAGGAGCAACAAGCCCGTATAGGCTACGGGCGGTCCCGGAATCATAGGCAGGATGCAGCCTGCCAGTCCGGCAATCAGGCAGAGGATGCCCAAGATGATGAGAAGAATGTCCATAGGTGTATTGTTTCTGTTGGTGAAGATGACAGCGGTGGTTCCCTGCTACTCGAATCGGTTGTATATGACAATGGGGCGGGAGCGGCGTGTGCTCATCGACGGGAACCATATATCGTCGGCTGTGAGGCCGCATTGCTTGATGGCTTCGGCGCAATATTCCAGTCGTCCGAAGTCGGCATCGACATTGTTTGTGCCGAATGTGAATTTGATCCCACGTGCCTTGGCGCGACGGATAATCTCGAAACTGGGAATCCGGTAGCGTGCATTGATTTCCAAAGCGATTCCATGTTGTTGCAATACATCCAATACGCGTTCAATTCGTTCGTCAGTCCAGTACTTGTCGTAATCATGCGCCATTGTGTCGGGCAGGAAGGTAGGGTTGGCATAAATGTCGGCAGGCTCGTTGGTCAGAATCAGGACTGTTTGGTCGACAAGGTGGTTCATATACTGCTCAAGCGTAATGTCGTCGAAGAGTGCTTCTTCGGCCCGGTAGATACGCGAATTGCGTCCCTTGTGGTCTATGATGGTCATGGCGTCGGTAAACAGGTAATCGAAAATCCCCAGTGATTCCTGCGAGAAAGTAGTTGTCCACTTACGCCCTTCACCTTGCACCCCGCATAGGAATGGCAAGCCTTTTACTTCATTAAAATAGTCGTATACTTCTTTGTCATCGGCCAGCATACGTCCTACACCACCCTCGCCGGCATTGGGGGCAACACCATAGTTGATGCCGTAATTCATGGACATGGCGTGTGCCATTTCCTTCGTCAGCCCTCCTTTCAGGTGAACGTGGTAGTCTATGACCGGAAAATCGCGTTGCTGTAGCCTGATTATTCCGTCCGTGCGTTCGTCTACCGGAGCAAGCGTGTCGGCTTCGTTGCGTGCTTCCTTGGCAAGTCGTTCGATGGCGAGATTCCGGAACGACACTTCGCCGTGTATGCCTTGCAAGGCAATGGAACCTTGGCTTAGCAGTTGCCGGGCGTGCTCTTCTGTACGGTATGGATGTTCGGGTTCGGTATAGCAGACGACTTCGGTTCCGCCAATGCAGACCATGATGTTTTGTCCGCGTACGGTTATCTCGAAGTCAAACCATTCTCCATCTTTTGCGAGTGAGCGGTAGAGGTTGCGCACGGAGGCGAGCGAGCCGCTCTTGCGTGTACCGTCGATGTCTCCGTTACGGAATATCACCTCATAACCGGACTCACCGTCCGTATGAAAGAGGAGGCGTGCTTCGGAACCGGGTTTTGTGAAGGCTTCGCCGGTGAGCCGGAAATTCTGATATTCTTTGTCGTTGAAGAGTTTCCGGCCTTCTGTAATGACCGGGTCTGCCGTGCGAAGCGTAGATGCCCCGTCATCCCATTGGTCAAGTGGCTCGGGGGAATTGTTTCTGCCGCAACTTGTCAGGACTGCCAGAAACAGAATGATTGCAGCGGTTGCAGCCTCGATGCGTACGGCAATGGTAGGATGGCAAAAAGTGTTCATTATGGAATGGATTTTATGAATGTTTGTATTTCAATTGTTGGCGGTGCAAAGTTAGCCTTTTCTGAGAATATCTTCGGATACAAAAGAATTATTATTCTTGTAGCATGCAGTTTAAAGCCTTTTTAGCTACTTTTGTGCGACAATAAAAAGAAGATTATGAAAAATCAGAGACCTTTGATATTGATTTCCAATGATGACGGTATCATTGCGAAAGGTATTGGCGAGTTAATCAAATTCCTTCGTCCGCTGGGCGAGATTGTGGTAATGGCGCCGGATGCGCCCCGTTCCGGAAGTGCGTGTGCGCTGACTGTAACAGAGCCTATCCGCTACCAACTGGTCCGTAAGGATGTCGGGCTGACGGTATACAAGTGTTCCGGTACGCCGACCGACTGTGTGAAGCTGGCCTTTCATACGGTGCTCGACCGCAAGCCCGACCTGGTGGTGGGCGGCATCAACCACGGCGACAATTCTTCTGTAAACCTGCACTATTCCGGTACGATGGGCGTCGTGATAGAAGGATGCCTCAAAGGAGTGCCTTCCATCGGATTCTCTCTTTGCAACCATGAGCCGAACGCCGATTTTGAGCCGGCAGGTCCTTACATCCGCGAGATAGCCCGGCTGGTATTGGAGAAGGGGTTGCCTCCGTTGACGTGCCTCAATGTCAACTTCCCCGATACCAAAGAGCTGAAAGGCGTGAAGATTTGCGAACAGACCAAGGGACAATGGATGAACGAATGGGAGAACTTTGCTCATAGAGGGGATGCCCGTTACTATTGGCTGACCGGCGAGTTTGAGAACAACGATGCCGAAAATGAGAAGAATGACCATTGGGCGCTTGATAACGGTTATGTGGCAATCACCCCGACCACGGTGGATGCAACGGCATACGGCTTGATTGATGAACTGAAAGCATGGTTCTGAATTAATTGACAATTATCAATTGATATGAAGTATTACTTGATTGTCGGTGAAGCTTCCGGCGACCTGCATGCCTCCCATCTGATGGCTGCATTGAAGGAGGAGGACTCGCAAGCGGAGTTCCGTTTCTTCGGAGGCGACCTCATGGCTGCAGTGGGCGGTGTGATGGTGAAGCACTACAAAGAGCTGGCGTATATGGGGTTCATTCCCGTATTGCTGCATCTGCGCACCATCTTTGCCAATATGAAGCGCTGCAAGGAGGATATTGTTGCATGGCAGCCGGATGTGCTGATTTTGGTGGACTATCCGGGCTTTAATCTGGATATAGCCAAGTTTGTCCATGCCAACACAAGGATTCCTGTCTTTTACTATATCTCTCCCAAGATTTGGGCATGGAAGGAATACCGCATCAAGAATATTAAACGGGATGTGGATGAACTGTTCTCCATCCTACCGTTCGAGGTGGAGTTCTTCGAAAAAAAACATCACTATCCGATACACTACGTCGGCAATCCGACAGTGGATGAGGTGACGGCTTTTCTTGCTTCCGGCTCAGAGACATTTGACGACTTTGTCCGGGCAAACGGACTTTCGTCCAAACCCATCATTGTCTTGCTGGCCGGTAGCCGCAAGCAGGAAATCAAGGACAATCTGCCCGACATGCTTCGTGCGGCAGCTTCTTTTCCCGATTATCAGCTCGTACTGGCCGGTGCTCCGGGCATTTCTCCCGAGTATTACAAATGTTATGTAGGCGGGGCGGACGTGAAGATTATCTTCAACAAGACATTCTCCTTGTTGAGGCAGGCAGAGGCTGCACTGGTCACTTCGGGGACGGCAACGCTGGAAGCGGCCCTGTTCCGTGTGCCGCAAGCGGTATGCTACCATACTCCGATAGGGAAGGTTATCGCTTTCCTGAAACGGCATATACTGAAGGTGAAGTACATTTCCTTGGTCAACCTCATTGCCAACCGGGAGGTGGTGAAAGAGCTGGTTGCCGATACCATGACAGTAGAGCAGGTACGCTCGGAGCTGAACCGTATCTTGTACGACAAGGAATATCGCTGCCGGATGCTCGAGGGATATGAGTGCATGGCATCCCGCTTGGGAGAGGCCGGAGCACCCGGACATGCTGCCCGCAAGATGGTGGCGTTGTTAAGGAAGCTGAAATAAAATCAGGATAGTTTCTAAGAAATTGTTAAAATGGAAGAAGCCGGTGCAGTAAATGCCCGGCTTTTGTATTCTCTATACAAAAACAAATGAAAAGAACTTTGATTATGAAAAAGCTGTATGGGTTATTTATGGCAATATGTTTGGCAGTGATGCCCGTCTTGCAATCATGTGATGATGGCGATGGATATTCTTTGGGTGATTTTACTCCGCCTTTGTGGGCTACTGTGCGTGTTACGGGGAATGCCTTTTACTTGAACTGCGATGTCTGGGGGACGCTTTGGCCGGTGAATACGGACATAGGATGGTATGATGCCGTGGATGGACAACGGGTGATAACCGTATTCAATCCTTTGCAGGACAACTATGCAGGATATGACCATGCCGTGAAACTGTTGCGCTTGCAAAACATTCTGACGAAAGAGGTGGAAACGCTGACTCCCGAAACTGAAGAAGATTTCGGTAACGACCCCGTGTTTATAAATAAAGGTGACATCAGCATCAGTGGTGGTTATATGAACATCTTTTTCATGCAGAACCTGCCATTCTCAACAGAACAAAAACACCGCATCAGCCTGGTGCGTCCGCAAAAGGATGATGCCTTGTATGGCGAAGACGGATATATCTACTTGGAACTCCGTTATAATGATTATGATGACCTGTCGGGACGTCGCGGTCTTGGTGCTGTCTCCTATAATCTGAACAGCCTGGAGATTTCCTCAGAAACCAAAGGCATCAAACTGAAACTCAATTCGGAAAAGAATGGAGAGGTGGAAGTAACCTTTGATTTGAAAACAGTGGGAAGTAATGAAAAGCTGACTACTAATGTGGATCTGTCCAATATGCAGTTGAAGTAAGAAAAGGGTTGTGATAGTATATAGTAAGAAAGAGCACCCGGGATTTTGATGTCATCCATCTGCCCGGGTGCTCTTTTTATATGTTTTATGCAGGTTTGTTCGTGTGAACCGTTGTTAGAACATCGTCAATGCATACAGATAAACGACTGCTGCGGGAATTGCCATCAGGGCACTGTCGAAACGGTCGAGCATCCCTCCATGGCCCGGCAGAATGTTGCCCGAATCCTTAATTCCCAATTGGCGTTTCATGAGTGATTCGGTCAAGTCGCCCCATGTACCGAAAATGACTACGACGATTGCCAGACCTACCCATTGCCACCACAGCATGAAAGAGAAAAAGTACGCAAAGACAAAAGATGAAGCGATGGAGAAAATTCCGCCGCCGATACTGCCTTCCCAAGATTTCTTTGGGGAAATGCGCTCAAACAGACGGTGTTTGCCTATCAATGAACCAGTACAGTAGGCACCCGTATCACTCAACCAGATGAATACGAAGATGGAAAGCGGCAGGATGGGGTTGTAGGTCACACTGCTCGTTTCCGTGGAATATTGAAAAGCAAGTACATTCAGTAGGGCGAAGGGGAGTGCCACGTACAATTGGCTCAGCATGGAGTAGGCCCAGTTACCCGTCGGGTTCTTTTTCTTGAGGTAAAGTTCCGTAATCATCATGTAGAGCAACAGTCCCAAATAAGGAAGGAATATCCGTGCTCCTACAGACTGCTGGGTACAGAAACTCATTAATGCAAGGAAAAGGTAAGCTCCCCCCAATGCAGTGATGGTCTTGTTTATGCTTACTTCGCCGCTCCGGTTGACTAATTGGGCAAACTCATGTACGCTCAGTGCACTGATAATGGTGAACAGTATACCGAACGAAAGGGGGCTGTAAAGAATACAGCCCACCAATACTATGACGAATAATACACCGGTAACGGCACGTTGGATAAAGTTATTTTTCATGCTTTTCTTCTTTCTTGACTTCCTTTTCTGCTTCTATGGCTTTTTGTTGTTCTTCTTGCTCTGCTTTTTTCACCTCGGCAGCAGTCTTGTTTGCACTGATTTCCTCCGAACGGGAAGCCCATGGACGTTTTCCAAAGATGTGTTCAACGTCTTCGGCAAAGATTACTTCCTGATCAATCAGCAGTTGTGCCAGCCGGTTGTGTCCTTCTTGGTTTTCGGATAGTATTTTCTTGGCACGTTCGTACTGTTCGTTGACCATCTGCTTCACTTCTTCGTCAATCAGTTCCGCAGTCTTTTCGCTATACGGGCGGTTGAAAGAATATTCCTCATTATTATAATAACAGAGGTTGGGGAGTTTTTCGCTCATACCCAAATAGGCAATCATACCGTATGCCTGCTTTGTCACACGTTCTAAGTCATTCATGGCTCCGGTGGATATTCTACCCAAGAATAGGTCCTCGGCGGCACGTCCTCCCAAGGTGGCGCACATCTCATCGAGCATCTGTTCCTTGGTGGTGATTTGCCGTTCCTCCGGCAGATACCAGGCTGCGCCCAAAGCGCGTCCGCGGGGTACAATAGTTACTTTAATCAGCGGATTGGCGTATTCTAGCAACCAAGAGATGCTGGCATGGCCGGCTTCGTGTATGGCAATGGAACGGCGTTCGGCCTCGGTAGTGATTTTGGTTTTCTTTTCCAATCCACCCACAATACGGTCTACGGCATCCAGGAAGTCTTGCTTTCCGACGAACTTCTTGCCGTGGCGGGCGGCTATCAGGGCTGCTTCGTTACATACATTGGCTATGTCCGCTCCCGAGAATCCGGGAGTCTGGCGTGCCAGAAGGTCTACATCCACACTATTGTCTATCTTGATGGGGCGCAGGTGTACGCCGAATACTTCCTTACGCTCATTAAGGTCGGGTAGGTCTACATGTATCTGGCGGTCAAAACGTCCGGCTCGCAGCAATGCTTTGTCCAAGACGTCCACACGGTTGGTAGCGGCCAAGATGATAACGCCGCTGTTGGAGCCGAAGCCGTCCATTTCAGTCAGCAACTGGTTCAATGTGTTCTCGCGCTCGTCGTTGCCACCCATGGCGGCTGCTTTGGCACGTGCACGGCCTACAGCGTCAATCTCGTCGATGAACACGATACAAGGTGCTTTTTCCTTTGCTTGGCGGAACAAATCGCGAACACGGGAAGCTCCCACGCCGACAAACATTTCCACAAAGTCGGAACCTGCCAAAGAGAAGAAAGGTACGTTGGCTTCTCCGGCCACGGCCTTTGCAAGCAGGGTCTTTCCGGTTCCCGGAGGACCTACCAACAAGGCACCCTTGGGTATCTTACCTCCCAAATCGGTATATTTTTGAGGTTCTTTCAAGAACTCGACAATTTCTTCTACCTCTTGCTTGGCTTCGGCAAGTCCTGCCACATCCTTGAATGTAATCTTGATGGGGGAACCTTTTTCAAATAATTGGGCCTTGGACTTTCCTACGCTGAAGATGCCTCCACCTCCGCTCATGCCTCCACCTCCGTTCATGCGTCGGGACATGAAAATCCAGAAACCGATAAGGAATGCAAAAGGGAGAATCTGCCACAGAATGGCACCGAAGTAGTTTCGCTTCTTTTCGTAGTTGATGGAGCCGTCAAAGTGGGCGTCGTCTCTTTCCTTTTGCAGGAAATTCCCCAAGCTCTCGCGTGAAGGGGCCTCGGTCGTAATAAGCGGATTCTTGCCTACTCGGCTGGAGTCCTGACGAAATACGTTCCCTATGTGCTGCGGTTTGACGTAAGCTTCGACGGAGTTGTCATCGTAACCGATTACTTTGCTTATATAACCGTTTCGTACATATTGCTGGAATTCATCATAAGAGATATTTTTGGTTGCCGTACCGCTTTCGTTGGTCAGGTACAGCCCTAACAGCATCATTGCTATAATCATATACAGCCAGTTCAGGTTGAACTTGGGCATATTTACTTTATTGGGTTTCTTGTTGGTATTATTATCCATACGTTTTGATTAATCGAGGTCAGGAATTTGAGTTAATTTGGCATCTGCCCAGAGGTGTTCCAGATTGTAGAATTCCCTTGTTTCAGGCAGGAAGACATGCACTAATATGTCCGAGTAGTCCATAGCTACCCATTCAGCATTGCGCAGCCCGTCTACGGCAAAGGGCTTGGTATCGGCACCCTTGCGTGTGAAGTCCCTTATGGATTCTACAATGGCTGTCACTTGGCTGGGAGAGTTTCCTTGGCAGATGACGAAATAATTGCATATTGTATCGTCGATTTTTGTCAGATTTGCGATGACGATTTTTTTTCCTTTTTTATCTTGAATACCTTCTGTTATCTGTTGAATCAGTTTCTTCGTTTCGTTCATTATACATTATTATATTAAAACAGTTGACAAATATACGTTGATTTCTCATATCAAACACGCAAAAGAGGAAAACTCTTTCAATTTTTGTTTTTTTTTAGTTATATAATCCTTTGGGTTACGGTATCTTATCAGTTTTTTGCAAAAAAAATGCTCGTTTTTGTTTTGATTTATAGAAATCTTTGTATCTTTGCAACCGCAAAACGGAAATAACAACCATTGGGCTATGGTGTAATGGTAACACTACAGATTCTGGTCCTGTCATTCCTGGTTCGAATCCAGGTAGCCCAACCACAAACAGCCAATTTGAGTCAAAAACCTCCTAAAATCGCAAGTTTTAGGAGGTTTTTTTGTTGCTTTTCGACCATGTACGATTTTTTCAGTGCAGGTATTCGGTGGTCGAATCGGTGGCAAGTTCCCTTGTAAAATCTCCTTTTTCAATTGTCTTGCAGTTAAATAAACTTAAAGACGATGAATGAGAAAAAGAAAACGTTCTCGGTGAGGTTTTGGATGCGTCGCACGAGAACACAAGGAAACGTATCACCTTTATTTTGCAGGGTTACAATCTGCGGACAAAGATACGAAATTAATGCGAATTTCTGCGCACCGCTCAAAGGGTGGGATGCCAAGGCACAACGTTTCACGGGACGTTCCGCAGAGGAAAAGAACGCGAACCGCGTCATGAACGACATGCGTATCAAAATCGAAGATACGCTGAACAAACTGCGCAAGAAGGAGGCGGAAATCAATCTGAAAAACTTCAGGCTTGCCTTCGAAGACGGTAAGAACGACTATTCAACCGTCTCGGCTCTCTTTGAGTATCACCGGATTATAGACGGAAAAAATCTTGAACCTTCCACAAACCTGCTCTATGATGTGACCGAACGCCTGCTGCTGCGCTTCGTCAAAACCCGTTACAGGCTGTCGGACTATATGGTGGATGCCATCGACAAGGCATTCGTCATGGAGTTCTATGCCTTCCTGCAAGGCTTCAGGAGGGAAGGGAAAGGCCGTGTGTGCACCGTGAACGGTGCCATGAAGCACATGCAGCGGTTGAAGCGGGTGATGAACCTCGCCCTGCAGAACGACTGGATAGCATCAAACCCGGTCTGCACGCTGCACGTGAAGCGCAACAAGGTGGAACGGGGCTACCTTGAGCAGGAAGAGGTGGAGAAGATAAGGAAAGCCGTGCTGCCGCCCTCGCATGCCGTGCTGCGGGATATGTTCCTGTTTGCCGTCTATACGGGGATATCCTATGTTGATATGGTGAACATGACACCGGAAAACATCACAATCGGTATAGACCGCACGAGGTGGATTCACTTCAACCGGCAGAAAACCGGGCTGCGCGTGTCGTTGCCCCTACTGCCTCCGGCGGAGGAGATACTGGACGGCTTCGAATGCTACAGACCGGAAGGGGAGGAAAACCGGAAAATATTCCCCATGCTTACCAACCAGGCCACGAA
Organism: Bacteroides muris (ex Fokt et al. 2023); assembly: GCF_024704895.1. Taxonomy (NCBI): domain Bacteria; kingdom Pseudomonadati; phylum Bacteroidota; class Bacteroidia; order Bacteroidales; family Bacteroidaceae; genus Bacteroides; species Bacteroides muris (ex Fokt et al. 2023). Next base: position 99,589 of record NZ_JAMZEE010000014.1, read on the forward strand.
CCGCTACCTGAAAGATATTGCCAGGGTGGCGGGCGTGAAGAAGAACATCACTTTTCACGTTGCAAGACATTACGAATTGTCTTTATCGCTGAAATTGAATAGTTTGCAAAGATTCGTTTCTTGATGGGTAACGATTTAGAAACGAGCGAAGTTCTCTATTTTGTCTTATTCTGCATAATCCTCAAGAACGCTTATCTTGACTACAAAATTATATAGAAAAATCGAGTTTTTCTACACCGGCACAATAAAAACCGAGGCCAACCCTGAAACTCTGCTTCAT
>NZ_JAMZEE010000150.1:0-240 GCF_024704895.1 Bacteroides muris (ex Fokt et al. 2023)
ACAAAGCCTGGGCTTGGGAAAGTCCGGGCTTTGCGCATAAAAAAAGGTTGTGCCAGCATTTTGACACAACCTCGTTTTTCTAGGTTTCTTTCCTTTTTGTCTTGATGTATACTTTTTATGAGCAGAGTATATGATGCTGCAAGCATGGTGCGGTACTTCTCTAAGAGCCTGTTTAAAAATGCCTGAAATCTTTTTCTAAAGAGGTTTCCGTATCCGCCAGATTATTTCTTTCTTTGAAGC
>NZ_JAMZEE010000151.1:0-237 GCF_024704895.1 Bacteroides muris (ex Fokt et al. 2023)
CGCTTGACCACAACTTTGTATAATTCAGGCACCTGGGGTACCACGGTGGAGGAGCAGGCAAATGTATGTCTTGCGCTCTTGAAAGGGTATAGTGCCTCGTTCATTGACCATGGTGAAAAACAGCAGCATGTGCAGGAAGTATTGAGGCGTTGCAGGGATGCCCTTGATTCCCTTCCTTCCTCTTTGCTGAAACTCCGCTTGCTTACGGCTTGTTATGGAGAGGTTTTCGATGAGCCT
>NZ_JAMZEE010000152.1:0-235 GCF_024704895.1 Bacteroides muris (ex Fokt et al. 2023)
TGCTGACGGCGGCAAAATTACTGCCTTTCCAGGTACTGAACTATCAGTGATTTATCCTTACATCATATCCGTATGGGGCAATCAGTGTGGTATCTTCCCGTTTTATGATGGCCCATACCTTCTCCAATTCGGTGATTATCGTACTGTAAGTCAAAGGCTTTTGCTCTCCTCTGGCTCTCTTTGTGAAGTTTTCGGATGCTACGAGCAGTTTGGCTATATCCGTTATTTTCCTGAT
>NZ_JAMZEE010000153.1:0-234 GCF_024704895.1 Bacteroides muris (ex Fokt et al. 2023)
TACTTCATACTTGTGACTACCGGGAACTGGTTCATTTTAATATCATCACCTGCCATACTTAACACATTTAAGGGGCATAATTTCCGGATGGAAATATTACCCGATTTAACATTTTGTTTTTAGTCTCGTTTTGTAAATTATAAATCAAATTTTTCCATAATATCTGAAGAACTCAAAAGGAGTTCTCACATCAAGATAACCGTCTACCTCTTCGTTGGCTTCCGCTTCCATTTC
>NZ_JAMZEE010000154.1:0-227 GCF_024704895.1 Bacteroides muris (ex Fokt et al. 2023)
ATGTATAGCTTTTTCAGGTTCAGCATGAGGCATTCCAGGTTGTGCGTATTCCTGTTGTAGGCATATCCGGGAATGTCTAAATCAGGATTTCCCTGCGCTCCTCCGCTTTCCCCGGGGGGAGTAAGAGGGGGAAGTATAGCATTCCCCCCGTACATCATGGCCATTGTTTCTAGTGTTTTAATGATTGGTGATTCATGGTTAGCATACGGGTCTCCATTCCAGGAAGT
>NZ_JAMZEE010000155.1:0-224 GCF_024704895.1 Bacteroides muris (ex Fokt et al. 2023)
CGGGCTTTCATTTCATTGTACAGACTCCATGCTCAATGTCGTGTTTTCCGTAATCCGTTTTTCCCATAGCTTTTTTGTTTTTTCTGTTTTGGATACAAATTTCTCCTCAAATTCAGTTTTTTCTTTTCCCATTTTTCATGTTTTTAGGGTTAGTAAATGTATGATAATCAGCAATGAAAAAGGGCTACTCCTTTCAGTACGGATGGCTACGCCCTTGCCTTGTT
>NZ_JAMZEE010000156.1:0-222 GCF_024704895.1 Bacteroides muris (ex Fokt et al. 2023)
CTTTAGTAGATGACAAAAATTAAATATATGCTGTTAAACATTTAATTTTCAAGTGATTAAATCTGCAAAAGTCCCTGAAATTTAGTAATTTAAAGGAAAAGTTTGGCGACTTTTCTCCATGAAAACTACTAATTCCAAGGACTCAGTCAAAGTTAACCAAATCCTCCCGATTATGCAAGAGCATTTTGGACAAAGTATGAATCTGGCACGCATAAAACTTAT
>NZ_JAMZEE010000157.1:0-222 GCF_024704895.1 Bacteroides muris (ex Fokt et al. 2023)
CGGCTTTCACGTGGATTCCACAATTCAGGCGTGCAGGACAGCTTGCATCCGAACTGTGCCATCGTGCGGTTCACGGTTATGCGTCCCATGATGGGAGCCTTGCCCGACTTGTCCAGTCCGCTCTTTTTGAGGTAGAGCAGCACCTTGAATTTTTCTACTTTCATACGCTTATATTTTTTAGTGCAAAATTACTTGCCGTATAAGCGTTCCTTGATATGCAAA
>NZ_JAMZEE010000158.1:0-217 GCF_024704895.1 Bacteroides muris (ex Fokt et al. 2023)
CTGTTTTTCGCCACGTCATCATGTCCGGCAAGATATTCCAGGTGGATGACATCACCGGCGAGGCTTTCCGGGTGCCATTGTTCAAAGGGACGTGGCAGAAGGGTGAGAAGTATGCCTATTACGATGAGGTGACGCATAACGGCAGCTCCTGGATATGTGTAAACGAGAAAGGCACGTCTACAGAACCGGCAGACGGTAATGCCGACTGGCTGAAATA
>NZ_JAMZEE010000159.1:0-216 GCF_024704895.1 Bacteroides muris (ex Fokt et al. 2023)
AATTTCTTTTGTAAGAAGCGGAGCGTGCATAGTATAAAAGACGTTACTTCATTTTAATACGACAGAATAGGTTTGTCGCACATTTTCCGGAATCTTCAAACAGTGGTTTGAGGAACGGAGAGGTGTTGCCCTTAAGGAACCCCCATCTAATCTGTCAACAGACTGTCATTCAGTATCTTGAACAAAAAAACATGCGCTTTCATTCTCTGGAAGCCT
>NZ_JAMZEE010000015.1:0-86427 GCF_024704895.1 Bacteroides muris (ex Fokt et al. 2023)
ATACAAACTGTAAATGTTAAAGCCCGCACAATATGTGGAGAAAAGTGCAGTGCATCTTCGTGGTGTACTGCACTTTTCCTATATTTGCGGATAGTCTAATTTGAAAGCTGGATTGTTTGGATGATTAGGCTATGATTTAGAAGTGTAGGAACGACACCATAAGGTGCGGTTATAAATAAATTATTCGCAATAACAAATGGAGAAAGAAGAAAACTACATATCAAATCTTGATTGCTCGCTTTGGCGAGTTGATGATTTGGGGCTATATGCCGCCAAATCCCCTATCCATATCAATTCTTTGGGCGGTAACTTCGATGCGTGGTTTGATATGGATGGCGAGAGTTTTCCTACCGACAAACAGCTTACTGCATGGACGGAATTTTGCAATGTAAATCCAATGGATATGAAAGAAATAATAATGAATGGTCTTATAAAATTGGCAGATAAAATGGATGCTCTGCCCAATGATGTAGAACTGGAGTATGGTCCAATATATAAGCCAATAGTAATTTCAAGAAATGTCAAACGCTCTGTTGAAGTCATTAAGCATAGTGAAAGACCATTAGGAAAAATGGCAAAATCCACCTTAAAATGCAGTTCGGTTGTTGTGCCGTTACAAGATAAAGCACCAGTTAGATTCATTGTAATGAACTTTGAAATTGGTCATCGTCCTTATGAAATGGAAGCTGTTTTTTGTAATGAAAAGATGCTTATGGTTGGTGAAAACTCTGGCGTTTGGACTCGCCTTGAATGGATAAATGAGTTTAATATTCCAAAGTTTAATATTGAAACGGCATTACATCCATATTGGCGACCTGAATAATATGCGAATAACAAGCACCTGTTCCGCCTACGGCGGCAAGCTGCATCCCATTACTGACAATAATATAATTGATATTTTGTAACAGTTGCTTATGAAAAAGATTATTGACTATCTATTCTATAGATATTATTTAGTTTGTTTGAAAAATGAGGAATTTCCGCGTTTTGGTGCAAGTTGTATATTATCGGAAGTTATTTCAATAACTTATATGTTCGCATCTTTTTTATTCTCGTTTTTTTTAACAGGAGATTTCTTTTTTTCATATATGTCTAAACTAACAACATTTATTGTATGGGTAATCGGTTTTATACTTCCCTGGATTGTTGTGTACATATATTATAATAAGAAAAGGATTCGCATCTTATTTGAGAAATTTCAAGATAATATTTATAATACCAAATACTCAGATAAGGCCGTATTAAGTATCAGATATATTGTACTTATTGTCGGTCTTCTTTTAATGTTCTTTCTTTATCAGTTCTAATCGCCATGTTCCTTTAGTATGTGGTTTGGCGGCTAATCCAAAAGTTTTTGGCTATGGGCTACTGGGTAACGTACAGACAACAAATCAATTCATTCAAATATGGAACAACGGATTACATCATTATTGCTTCCCGCTCCCGAAAGTTTAGTTTATTCTTTTGTATATATATCCAAACCAATTTAAACCTATTTCTATTGACAGCAAATTATATATGCTGGCGAAAAAAGAAAAACAGAGTTTCTTTCTCTTTTTGCCAGTATCATGTCTATTTTTCACTGAAAAACGAGAGAAAACAGATATAAAAACATCTCCTACCACATTTACCCCTTAACAACAAATATCCTTTTCTGTTTTCTTATAATCACTCTATTTATATGCAAATTGTATGCTTTAAAAATATTAATATTGATGTGTTTTATACTATAATTAACTGATATTCAGTATTAAATAAATAAATGTTGGTACGGATTAATCACTACCAACCGCAACAAGTTTATACTTGGGCCGAGCGGTAGCGGGAAGTCTTTCTTCACCAACCACATGGTGCGCCAGTATTACGAGCAGGGTGCGCACGTGCTGCTGGTAGATACGGGTAACAGTTACTTGGGGCTGTCCCAGCTTATCCACAACCGCACGCACGGCGAGGACGGGATTTATTTCACCTACACCAACGAGAACCCGATAGCGTTCAACCCGTTCTATGTCGAAGACGGGGTATTTGACATCGAGAAGAAAGAGAGTATCAAGACCCTGATACTCACCCTTTGGAAGCGGGACGATGAAGCCCCGAAGCGGTCGGAAGAAGTGGCGTTGTCCAATGCGGTAAGTGCCTATATCGAACGTATCACGGGTGACAGGTCGGTAACACCCTGCTTCAACACGTTCTACGAGTTTGTCCGGGATGATTACCGCCGACAGCTTGAACAGAAGAACGTCAGGGAAAAGGATTTTGACATTGACAATTTCCTGAACGTGCTTGAACCGTACTATCGTGGCGGTGAATACGACTACCTGCTGAACTCCGACAAGGAACTGGATTTGCTGCATAAACGCTTCATAGTCTTTGAATTGGACAACATCAAAGACCACAAGATTTTATTCCCGATAACGACTATCATCATCATGGAAGCCTTTATAAACAAGATGCGCAAGTTAAAGGGAATAAGGAAGTTAATACTAATTGAAGAAGCGTGGAAAGCGATTGCATCGGCGAACATGGCAGACTATATCCGCTACCTCTACAAAACAGTCCGAAAATATTTCGGGGAAGCGATTGTAGTCACGCAAGAGATTGAGGATATTATTTCTTCCCCAATCGTGAAAGAGAGTATCATCAACAACTCGGACTGCAAAATCCTGTTAGACCAGCGAAAATACCTGAACAAGTTCGACAGCATACAAAACCTGCTGGGACTGACCGACAAGGAGCGTTCGCAAATATTGTCTATCAACATGGCGAACCACCCCGGACGGAAGTACAAGGAAGTTTTCTTCTCGCTGGGCGGCACGCAGTCGGCAGTGTACGCCACAGAAGTTTCGCTGGAAGAATATTACACGTTCACGACAGAGGAAAGCGAGAAAATGGAACTGTTCGCCCTCGCCGAGAAGCTGGGCGGCAACCTTGAACTGGCTATCAAGCGGCTTGCGGAAAGCAAACGTAATCCCCAATCATCAACAACTTAAAAATTAGGAACATGAAGAAAATAATCCTCTTTATGGCGGTGTGCCTTTGCTTCATCGGCAGGGCATCCGCCCAGTGGGTGGTGTCAGACCCCGGCAACTTGGCACAGGGTATCATTAACACCACAAAGCAGATAGTGCAGACCTCTACCACAGCCAAGAACACGCTGGACGGCTTTATGGAAGCGCAGAAGATTTTCCAGCAGGGTAAAAAATATTACGATGCGCTCAAAGCGGTGCATGACGTGGTTAAGGGCGGTGTCAAGGTGAAGAAGTCCATTGAACTGGTGGCGGAAATATCCGAAATCTACGTGCGCAATTTCCAAAACATGCTGGCAGACCCGAATTTCACGCCTGACGAACTTTCCGCAATATCGTTCGGCTATGCCAAACTGATGTCGGAAAGCTCGGACGTGTTGCAGGACTTGAAAAATGTAGTGAACATCACGGGTATGTCGCTGACGGATGCCGAACGGTTAGCAATCATCGACAACGCTTATCGAAGTTTGCTCAACTACCGCAACCTTGTGAACTACTACACCCGCAAGAACATATCCGTGTCCTACCTGCGGGCGAAGAAGAAGAACGACACCGACCGGGTGTTGGCTCTCTACGGCTCGGCGGATGAACGCTATTGGTAACATGATACAACCACTTAATTAGTATGCCTATGTTATTAGCAGCAGTGGATTTTGACAACCTGCACCAAGTGTTGCGGGTGCTGTACGATGAAATGATGCCCTTGTGCGGCAACATGACGGGGGTAGCCAAAGGGATAGCCGGGCTGGGAGCTTTGTTCTATGTAGCCGCCAAAGTGTGGCAGTCGCTCGCACGTGCCGAACCCATAGACGTGTACCCGCTACTCCGTCCCTTTGCGCTGGGGCTGTGTATCATGTTTTTTCCAACTTTCGTGTTGGGGACTATCAACACGGTATTGTCGCCAGTGGTAAAAGGGTGCAACCAGCTTATGGAAACGCAGACTTTCGACATGAACGAGTACCGGGCGCAGAAAGACCGACTGGAATATGAAGCCCTGATGCGAAGCCCCGAAACGGCTTACCTCGCATCGGACGAGGAATTTGACAGGCAACTGGAAGAACTGGGTTGGTCGCCCTCCGACATGGTGACTATGACGGGTATGTACATGGACAGGGCGGCTTATAACATCAAGAAGTCCGTCCGGGACTGGTTCAGGGAATTGCTGGAAATGCTCTTTCAGGCGGCGGGGCTGATTATAGACACGCTACGCACGTTCTTCCTGATTGTACTTTCGATACTGGGTCCGCTAGCGTTCGCCATTTCCGTCTATGACGGTTTCCAAAGCACGCTGACCCAGTGGATTTCACGCTATATCTCCATTTACCTGTGGCTACCCGTGTCGGACTTGTTCAGCAGTGTGCTGGCTCGCATACAAACGCTGATGCTCCAAAAGGATATTCAGGAACTTTCAGACCCGAATTTCATCCCTGACGGGAGCAGCACCGTGTATGTAATCTTTATGATTATTGGCATCGTGGGTTACTTCACCATTCCAACGGTGGCAAGCTGGATTGTGTCGGCTGGCGGTATGTCCGCCTATAACCGCAACGTGTCGAAAGCCGGGTCGGTCGCCGGGGCTGCGGTTGGCGCAGTCGGTGGAAAGGTATCGGGAAAACTACTCAAATAAACAACATCAATTTTTTAAGGATATGGAATTTAAGTCATTGAACAATATCGAAACGAGTTTCCGGCAAATCCGGCTCTTTGCGCTGGTATTCATCTGCCTGTGCGCACTGGTGACGGGCTTTGCCGTGTGGAACTCGTACAGCTTCGCCGAGAAGCAGCGGCAGAAGATATACGTCCTCGACAACGGCAAAAGCCTGATGCTGGCACTCTCGCAGGACATGGCACAGAACAGACCAGTGGAAGCCAAATCACACGTGCGGCGTTTTCACGAACTGTTTTTCACCTTATCGCCCGACAAGGGGGCTATCGAAAGTAATATCAAACGCTCACTGTTCCTTGCCGACAAGACCGCTTTCAACTATTACAAGGACTTGGCGGAAAAGGGTTACTACAACCGGGTGATTTCGGGGAACGTCACGCAGACGGTGGAGATTGACAGCGTGAAGTGCGACTTCGACCAGTACCCCTACAAGGTGAACACCTACGCCCGCCAGTTGATTGTCCGGGAAAGCAGCCTGACGGTGCGCAGCCTTGTGACCTCGTGCCGCCTGCTCAACGCCACACGGAGCGACAACAACCCGCACGGCTTCATCATCGAAGCGTTCACCATTACCGAAAACAAGGATTTACAAACCGTCAAAAGATAGCCGTATGGAAAGGAAACAGAGTTATATCGGAAAAGTACAAGACTGGGCGGACGACTGCCTGCGCCGGATGTGCGGACGGATTACGCCGGGCAAAAGGCTGGCGGTTATCCTCGTGATGTTCTTCTTTTTCGGCGGCTTGTCTATCTACATCACCGTTTCATCAATCTACAATATCGGGAAACGGGACGGCAGGCGGCTGCAAATAGAACACATCAAACAATACCCGCTACACGATAGCGACAGTATCAACTTATTAAACAGACTGAACAATGGACGAAGTACAGAAGAATGAAAGTAGCATATCTACTTCACCAACAAATGGGAAGCCCCCAAAAGAAAATAAGCCTAAAAAGGAACTGACACCCCAACAGGTACAGCAGCGCAGGAAAATGATAGTCTTCCCGCTGATGTTCCTTGCCTTTGCCGGGTGCATGTACCTGATATTCGCCCCCTCCGGCAAAGAGAATGTGAATGTGGAAAGCGTGGGCGGCTTCAACGCCGACATACCCCTGCCCGCAGAGGACGGGATTATAGCCGACAAGCAAAAGGCATACGAACAAGCAATGCTGAACCGCAAACAGCAGGACAAGATACAATCCTTGCAGGACTTCGGTTTCACGGGGGACGATGAAACGGAAGAACCGCAAGCGGAAATCGACCTGATGCCGGAAGATGATGCGAAGCCCCAAAGGGGCGGCGGTGCTTCTTCACGGGCGGCTTACCGGGACATCAACCGCCAGTTAAGCACGTTCTACGAAACCCCGGCGGTGGACGAGGAAAAAGAGGACTTGAAGCGGCAGGTGGCGGAACTGACCGACCGACTGCAACAACAGCAGAACGCCACACCCACCACTGACGACCAAATGGCACTCTTGGAAAAGTCCTACGAACTGGCGGCAAGGTATATAAATGACGGCGGGCAGAACGGGCAGGTGGCACAAGTGCCTGTTGCCGGGACTGTCACCCAAAAGCCGCAAGCCCAACCCGTGCAAGCAATCCGGGAAACGACCGTATCGGGATTGCAGCAGCCCATGAACGATGCCGACTTCATCCGTGCTTACAGCCAGCCACGAAACTACGGCTTCAACACGGCGGTAGGCACGGGCTACGCTATGGGAAAGAACACGGTAGCCGCCTGCATCCACCAAGACCAAACGCTGACGGACGGGCAGGCGGTGAAACTCCGGCTGCTCGAACCTATGCAGGCCGGGAACATAGTCGTGCCGAAAAATACCCTTGTAGCGGGTACGGCAAAGGTGCAGGGCGAACGGCTCGACATACTGGTGTCTTCGATTGAGTACGCTGGCAACATCATCCCGGTGGAGCTTGCCGTGTTCGACACGGACGGGCAAAAGGGGCTGTCCGTCCCGTCCTCAATGGAACAGGAAGCGTTCAACGAAGCAATGGCGAACATCGGTAGCGGGCTGGGTACAAGCATATCCTTTGCCCAAAGTGCCGGGCAGCAGGTGGCTATGGACGTGACAAGGGGCTTGCTGCAAGGAACGTCCGGCTACCTCGCCAAGAAGTTCCGAACCGTGAAAGTGAAGCTGAAAGCCGGGTACAAGGTGATGCTTTACGCCAAACAACAATAATTATTAACCACTAAAATTTCAATCAACAATGAAACAGATTTTTGTAATGTTCGCCCTCTTGCTGGGCGTGTGTGCGGCAAACGCACAGGAAACCGACACCGTGAAGTATGCGGCTGGCAACGACTTGTACCGGGGCATTACCCGGAAACTCCCGTACCGCCAAATGGTAACGCCCTACGGCGTGGAAGTGACCTTTGCCAAGACGGTGCATATCATCTTCCCCGCCGCCGTCCGCTATGTCGATTTGGGAAGCAACCACATCATAGCGGGCAAGGCGGACGGTGCGGAGAACGTAATCCGGGTGAAAGCCACGACAGAGGGCTTTCCGGGCGAAACGAACTTCTCCGTCATTTGCGAGGACGGCAGTTTCTTTTCGTTCAACGCCAAATACGCCCGTGAACCGGAAATGCTCAATATCGAAATGAAAGACTTCTTGGAAAATGAAGATACGTCTGACTTTTCGCATACCCGCATGAACATCTACTTCCGGGAACTGGGCAACGAAAGCCCGCTATTGGTGAAACTGATAATGCAGAGCATCTACAAGAACAACGACCGCAAAGTGCGCCACTTGGGTAGCAAGCGTTTCGGCATACAGTTCTTAATCAAGGGGATTTACACCTATAACGGGATGCTCTATGTACACACGCAGACGAAGAACAGTTCCAACGTGCCTTTCGATACCGACTTCATCAAGTTTAAGATAGTCGATAAGAAAGTACCCAAACGCACGGCTATTCAGGAAACGGTGCTGGATGCGGTACGCAGTTACAACGAGGTAGTAGAGATTGCCGGGAAAAGTACCGTCCGCACTGTGTACGCCCTGCCGAAGTTCACCATACCGGACGATAAGCTACTGTTGGTGGAACTCTACGAGAAAAACGGCGGGCGGCATCAGGTTATCCGGGTAGAGAACGCCGACATCGTGAACGCAGAAGTGATTAACGAACTCAAAATCAAATAGGGAATGAAGAAACACATCTTTATAATGATGCTCTTTGCGCTGTGCCTGACCTCGTTTCAGGTACACGCACAAAGATACCTGCCGGGTATGAAAGGCTTGCAGGTCACGGCGGGCATGACGGACGGGGTGCATTGGAATGACAACACGGATTTCGCCTACCACATCGGGGCGGCATACAGCGTTTACACCAAGAACGCAAACCGCTGGGTGATTGGTGGGGAATACCTGCACAAGAAGTATGACTACAAGGATATGCAGATACCAGTCGAACAGTTCACCGCAGAGGGCGGCTATTACCTGAAATTCCTTTCGGACAGGCGAAAGACTTTTTTCCTCTCGCTGGGATTGTCGGCACTCGCCGGGTATGAGGTGAGCAACAAAAGCGAAAAACTGCTGCCGGACGGTTCTACCTTGCTGGATAAGGACTGCTTCATTTACGGCGGTGCGCTCACGCTGGAACTGGAAGCCTACCTGACCGACCGGGTGGCTCTGCTGCTGAACGCAAGGGAACGGGCGTTGTTCGGCTCGGACATAGGCAAGTTCCACACGCAGGTATCTTTGGGAGTAAAATTCATTATCAACTGACCCCTATATAATAATGTATATGAAGAATGTAATGTATAAAATCATCATGGGCTGCTACATCGTGGCCGCCCTTGTGCTTGTCACCGCCTGTAATGACAGTTTGGATATTCAGCAGGCGTACCCGTTCAGCATCGAAACGCTGCCAGTACCCAAAAGGCTGAAAGTCGGGGAAACCGCTGAAATACGCTGCCAGTTGGTGCGTGAGGGTTACTATCAGCCGACTACCTATCGGATAAGGTACTTCCAGCCGGACGGCAAAGGGAAGCTGGAAATGGACAACGGCACGGTGTTCCTGCCCAATGACCTTTACCCGCTGGAGAAAGAAACATTCCGGCTCTACTACACCTCGGCATCGACAGACCAGCAGACGATTGACATTTATATTATCGACAGCTTCGGACAGATGCAGCAACTTACACTATCATTTAATAATGACAACAGCGAAGAAGAAACGGAAACAATAACCCCCTAACAATAAAATGACATGGTAAAAATAGAATTGGATATAAAAGGTATCTCGTGGTATATAGAAACCACGTTGGAAACAGATACGGTTCCGGCAGTAGGTGACATCATTATCGTGGATAAGGACTGCATTTCCGCACGTGACAGGGCTGAATTGTGGAAAATACCGTCCAATCAGGTTTTCAAATGGGTGGACGAAGAAGAAGATATGCCCGTTATGGAATGGTTTGACAACGACACGGAAATGCTTGTCAATAAGCGGACTTGGAAATACGACATCGAGGAAGAAGAAACCGTGTGCATACTTAGTGTAAAATTTATTCACTGTGAGGATTTGTAGCTGTGATATTCGTTTAATGATACGCAAAGCGTAAATATTGGGCAGACAGCCCGCCGGGAAGCATCGGCGGGCTGTTTCCATGATAGGGAAACGAGCGGCTTCTTTGTTACTTTCTTCACCCGCTGGCAGGCTCACGGAAGAAAGTAACGGCGGCAAACAGCCGCCGTTCTCTATCAACTGATTTTAAGGCTCTTTATGGACGTGTATTTCTCTAACCACACCTTTACCTGTTCCATGTTATATTCGCCCGTTATGACCGCCGTATGGTCGTTTATGGCTACAAACCGGACACTTTCATAGCTGTTTACCCAGCCTTGCAGGGAACAGACACCCCACGTTGCAACATCTTCAAAAACACTGCGGTCTATTTGGCTGATTGGCTCACCGAAAACTACCGTCATTGTCTGAAAGTCCGGTTTGTCCTCCAACAGTTGCAAATGGCGCAACGTGCCGAACTCGTCAATTTTACGCCCCCACGCCCACACATCATTATATAAATCATCGCCCCACTGGTGCGGGCGGTCGAAACGAACTTTTACCTCTATGGTGTGTTCGTTTTCTTCTGTGTCCTCGATAACGCCCGTTACCATTAAGCCCGTAAAAATACACTCGCAACGCTTGCCGATAAGCTCCTTGTTTACTTCTGTCGTTTTCATATCCCTAAAATTTACTTATTACTCTGTTCTTTTTTCGCTATCCACCCGTCACGCCTGCGGCGGCACTCTGCCAGCGTTTTGGCTACCGTGCTGAAAAGTTCGCCGTCAAAGTGGCGGTAGTCATATTGAAAATAAATCTGTCCCCTGAATGCGCCTAAGCAACATTTCACGTATTTTTCTTCTCCCGGTGTTTGGGTGATGCTTACCCCGTTTTTGTTAAGTGACTGCATGATGTCTTATTTTTTTACGGTTATAAACTTGGTTGTTTTTAACGGGCAGGGCTTTGACACCCCGCCCGGATTGGTTGTTATGCCGCACGGAACACAAAGCCGTCATCAAACCAGTAATCGCACATGAACAGGTCACGGGCAAACTTTTCATAATCGAAATAGGTCTTTGCGAACTCCGGCAGGTCGTAACATTCTTCTATAATTTCATAGGCGAAATCTTCTTCATCGTCATATTCCCCTTGATATTCATCCCGGAAATCACGTACAAGGTCGTCCGCATCTTCCTCGCCTAAATCATGGCTTTTATAGTTGCACCACACGAAAAAGGCTTCCTGCTCGGTGTCGCTCAAATCCTCCACCGCATCACGCAGGGAAAAGAAATTTTCAGAAATCCAGCTTTCGCCGATTAAGCCCTCCGGCACGTTCTCCCAGTCCTGAAACATATATTCCACATCTTCCTCGTCCTTGTGAAGTTCCCGGCAGGCTTCGTAAAATTCTTCCTTGTCCGAATAATCCGAAAGGTTGAGCCATGCGCCGGACAATGAACCGTTGTTGTACTTGGCGTAAGTGCCTACATAAACGCTTGCTGCTGATAATGTCGTTGCTTCCATATTGCTGTAATTTTTAAGTTTTTAATTTTATGCGGATTCGAGAGGTGAGGGAGTTGAAGTTTCACTGAACTTTTTTCCTGTTTCCCGTAAATCCGACTTTTTTTTTATGCGTCTTCCGGTCGGGTCGGTCGTTTTCGTTTCACATAGGCGTAAAAGGGTAGTGTTTAGAGTTTGCAAAGTTTTGGGCAAAAAATACCTCGCAAGGCAGGGAAGATTTTTTCGCCAAACCGGAACGGCTCGACCTTGCAAAATCGTGAAGAACACGTAACTACCTTTGCCTATTGAAATGATTAAAACGACTGTCCCGGCTGGGGGACTGCGTAAGAGGAAGATTTACAGATAGGGAAACTGGGGAAAAGTGCCTGTTCTCTTTCATCTTTTAGGGAACACTCCATGCGGGTGGGAAAGGCAAGGGTATGGCAAGTTTACCTTGCGGTACGCTTGTGCGGGTTTCCAACGGCTCTTTTCACGAAATACAGTCAGCCATGCCACGCACGGCTGGCGTTTCGGGGAATGTGCCAGTGGGAAAAGGATATAAAAAATGCGGGTAGTCGGTGGACTGCCCGCAAGGTGAAAGAATGTACTTTATTGGGATATAGTTTGTTAGGTGGAATTTCGTTACCGAAATCGTTACCTGTTCTGTTACCAACAGTATATAGGTAACTAAAAACTCACATGGCGACTTCCTTGTAAATTTTCTCGATGCCGACAAACTTCTTGTCAAGCCCCTGCATATCGCTGCCTATCTTGCTGTTGGTGATGCGGGCGTAAATTTGCGTAGTTTCTATATTTGTGTGTCCCAGCATCTTGGACACCGTTTCAATGGGTACGCCCTTTGACAGCGTGGTGGTCGTGGCGAACGTGTGTCGGGCAAGGTGGAATGTCAGGTTCTTTTTAATACCGCAAATATCGGCAATCTCTTTCAAGTAGGCGTTTAGCTTCTGATTGCTGATTACGGGAAGTATCTTGCCGTCCGGCAACTTGCCCTTGTACTTCTTCAAAATCATCTTAGGAATATCCAGCAGGGGAACATTTACGTCCGTGTTGGTCTTTACCCGCTTGGTGATTATCCAAAGGTTGCCGTCAAAGGACTTTTGGATATTCTCCTGCCGCAAGTTGGCAACATCGCTGTAAGCCAAACCGCAGAAACAGGAAAAGACGAACAAGTCCCTGACGTGTTCCAGCCGTTCGGAAACCATTTTCTTTTTAAGGATGATTTTTATCTCGTCCTCCGTCAAGTAGCCCCTATCCACTTTTTCCAGCCGAATTTTGTAGCTGGCGAACGGGTCACCCACCAGTATGCCGTTGTTGCGGGCAATGATGATGATGCGCTTGAAGAACTGCATGAACTTGGCGGTGGTGTTGTAACCGCACTTGCAGGCGGTACGCAAATACAACTCAAAATCGGTAATGAACATTGGAGTAATTTCCTTAATGGATATGTCCGATACGTTGTACTTGCTGCGGATGAACTCGGCAAGGTGGCGGCGGGTCACTTCATACTTGCGGTAGGTCGCTATCGTCTTGGATATGCCCACAAGCTGCTTCACATCGTCATTGTGCTTTTGGAACAATGAAAGGATTGTTTCGTGGCTCTCGCTGTGTCCCAAGAACTCGTTCTTCACTTTCTCGGCGGTCACGTAGTTGTCACGCCGCTGCATTTCGTGGTAAATGGTGTTCAGGGAAGAACGTATGTCGTCCAGCAGGGCGTTTATTCTTCCGGCATCCCTGCCTTTGGCTTTGCCTGCGGCAATGCTCCAGTTATCGGGCTGGATGCTCTGTTTCGTACTGAACTGGCACTGTTTGCCGTCAATGGTGATACGTGCCATAATCATTACCTCGCCGTTTTTCTTTTCAGAACCTTTCTTCAAATAAAAAAGAACCTTGAATGTCGATTTCATAACTCACTTTTTTTAGTTGCAAAATTACTTTTTACCTCTCGTTTCTGAGTTATGCAGACTATGGACTAATCAAGTCATTATCAGGTCATTTATGGACAAATCGTTACCGTTTTTGTCCGGTGGGGAATAGGTAACGATTTAGTAACGAAACTTTGTCTTTTACCGTACTTTTGAAGTCTTGGAAGCAGGACTTTCGGGCAATAAAAAAAGCCACAAATCATTGATTTGTAGCTTTTTGTCCGTTTACTGTCCATTTCTGTCCAGTAAGTTCAGCGGAGAGACAGGGATTCGAACCCCGGGTACCTCGCAGTACAACGGTTTTCAAGACCGCCGCAATCGACCACTCTGCCACCTCTCCAAACTCCTCTTTCAAGAAGTGCTTTTCTCTTAAATCGATGCAAAGGTACAAATCATTTTTAATTCTGCAAACTTCTTTTCTATTTTTTCATGAATTAATAGTACTTTTGCACCATGATATATCCGCAGAACTTTGAACAGAAAATAGGTTTCGACCAAATACGCCAATTACTGAAAGAAAAATGCCTCAGTACACTTGGCGAAGAACGGGTGATGAACATGACATTTTCCAATTGCTTTGGAGAGGTGGAAGAACGTCTGGACCAAGTCACCGAATTTGTACGTATACTCCAAGAAGAAGATAATTTCCCGGCACAATATTTTTTTGATGTACGCCCATCATTAAAACGCATACGCGTGGAAGGCATGTATCTGGATGAACAAGAGCTTTTTGACCTGCGCCGTTCACTGGAAACCATACGTGATATTGTACGCTTCCTACAAAAAAGCGACGATGATGAGGAAGAAAGGGCTTCCCCCTACCCTTGTCTGAAAAGACTAGCGGGAGACATCACCGTTTTCCCACAGCTCATAACAAAAATAAACGGCATCCTCTCTCCTTACGGAAAAATCAAGGACAATGCCTCTACAGAGTTGGCACGCATCCGCCGGGAACTGGCAAGTACTATGGGAAGCATCTCTCGCTCACTGAACAGCATTCTACGAAATGCTCAGTCCGAGGGCGTTGTGGACAAAGATGTAACGCCCACCATGCGTGACGGTCGTCTGGTCATTCCCGTTGCACCGGCACTGAAACGGAAAATACGTGGTATTGTACACGACGAGTCGGCCAGCGGTAAAACCGTATTCATCGAGCCTGCCGAAGTAGTGGAAGCCAACAATCGCATACGGGAACTGGAAAGTGACGAACGCAGAGAAATTATCCGCATCCTGACGGACTTCTCCAACCAGCTGCGTCCCTCCATCCCCGACGTACTGCTATCATACGAATTCCTTGCTGAAATAGACTTCATACGTGCCAAAGCACTGTTTGCTGAGCAGATATCCGGGCTGAAACCAGCTCTCGAAAACAAGCAGTTGCTAGACTGGACAATGGCTGTGCACCCGCTCTTGCAACTTTCTCTTGCCAAACATGGCAAAGAAGTAGTACCGCTTGACATCGAACTGAATGAGAAACAACGTATCCTAATCATCTCTGGCCCGAATGCAGGCGGTAAGTCCGTCTGCCTAAAGACAGTGGGCTTACTGCAATACATGCTGCAATCCGGACTGCTCATCCCGATGCACGAACGCAGTCATGCCGGAATATTCAGCAGCATATTCATCGACATAGGTGACGAGCAGTCCATTGAAGATGATTTGAGTACCTACTCCTCCCACCTTACGAACATGAAAATCATGATGAAAAGCTGCAATGAACGGAGCCTCATCTTGATTGATGAATTCGGTGGTGGAACTGAACCCCAGATTGGAGGCGCTGTCGCTGAAGCCGTATTGAAACGTTTCAACCAAAAACAGACGTTCGGTGTCATCACCACACACTATCAGAACCTAAAACATTTTGCCGAAGACCACGAAGGTGTAGTAAACGGTGCCATGCTCTATGACCGCCATCTGATGCAAGCACTGTTCCAGTTGCAGATAGGCAATCCGGGCAGTTCGTTCGCTGTAGAGATTGCCCGCAAGATTGGTCTTCCGGAAGATGTCATTGCCGATGCCTCGGAAATCGTGGGCAGCGAATACATCAATGCCGATAAGTACCTGCAAGACATTGTGCGCGACAAACGCTACTGGGAAGGCAAACGCCAGACAATACGCCAGCGTGAAAAGTACATGGAAGAGACCATAGAGCGCTATCAAACTGAAATAGAAGATTTGCAGAAATCCCGGAAGGAGATTCTGCGCAAAGCGAAAGAAGAAGTGGAGCAACTGATGCGGGAAGCCAATGCGCGCATCGAGAACACCATACGCTCCATCAAAGAAGCCCAAGCAGAAAAAGAAAAGACACGCCAGGCCCGCCAGGAGTTGACGGACTTCCGTGAATCAATGGAAGCACTTGCCAACAAGGAACTGGAAGAAAAAATTGCCCGCAAAATGGAAAAGCTGAAAGAGAAGCAAAACCGGAAAAAGGAAAAGAAAGCGGGCAAAGGAAAAGAAAACGGGCTGTCTGCTCAAGCTTTGGCAGAACAGCAGGCACGGAAAGAAGCAGAACGTCTCGCAGCCATCATCCCCGGCTGCAACGTCAGAATAAAGGGACAGACCTCTGTGGGCGAAGTAATGGAAGTAAATGGCAAGAATGCGGTCATCGCGTTCGGCAGTATCAAGACTACCGTAAAGCTGGATAGACTGGAACGTACCAACGCGCAGCCTAAACAAGCTGATGTGTCCACCAAAAGCACTTTTATCAGTGCCCAGACCCAAGACAGCATGTACGAGAAGAAACTGCATTTCAAGCAAGACATCGATGTCCGAGGTATGCGAGGTGACGAGGCCTTGCAAGCCGTAACTTATTTCATTGATGACGCCATCCTTGTCGGCATGTCACGCGTGCGTATCCTTCATGGAACGGGGACAGGCATCCTGCGCATGCTCATCCGTCAATATCTGGAAACTGTTCCCGGAGTACGCCACTTTGCCGACGAACATATACAGTTCGGCGGAGCAGGCATCACCGTTGTAGACCTGAATTAAGGGATAATTGATAGTTAAATCTAAATCATAAATTTGATAAATTTGAAATATATGAAATCAATCAAAGAACTCTACCGTATCGGTACCGGCCCATCCAGCAGCCACACTATGGGGCCACGCAAGGCAGCTCAGATATTCTTGGAAAAACATCCCAAAGCAGCCGCATTCCAAGTAACCCTATACGGAAGCCTCGCTGCTACCGGCAAGGGACACATGACCAATGTTGCCATCACCGAGACACTGCAACCCGCAGCACCAGTAGAAATAATCTGGGAACCCAAAATATTCCTGCCCTTCCATCCCAACGGCATGAAATTCGTCTCCTTGGACAGTGAAGGCAAGGAGACAGACCAATGGACTGTATTCAGTGTCGGTGGCGGTGCCCTGGCAGAGGAGAATGACGGAACCTCATCCGTCAACACCCCGGATGTATACGAAATGAACCGCATGACCGAAATACTGCAATGGTGTGAACGTACCGGAAAAAGTTATTGGGAGTACGTCAAGGAATGCGAGGAAAGCGATATTTGGGATTACCTGCAGGAGGTATGGAAAACCATGCAAGCTGCCGTGAGACGGGGATTGGATAGTGAAGGAGTCCTGCCCGGCCCTCTGAATCTGCGCCGGAAAGCCTCGACCTATTATATACGTGCCAGTGGCTACAAGGCTTCCCTCCAGTCGCGCGGACTGGTATTTGCCTATGCCTTGGCAGTAAGTGAAGAAAATGCGTCAGGCGGGGTCATTGTCACTGCACCTACCTGCGGTTCGTGCGGCATTGTACCTGCAGTGCTCTATCATCTGCAAAAAAGCCGGGAGTTTAGCGACACACGCATACTCCGTGCCCTTGCCACAGCCGGACTGATAGGAAATATCGTGAAGACCAACGCTTCCATTTCGGGAGCGGAAGCCGGATGCCAGGCAGAAGTAGGCGTAGCATGTTCTATGGCATCAGCCGCGGCCAACCAATTGTTTGGAGGTAGTCCGGCACAAATAGAATATGCCGCTGAAATGGGATTGGAGCATCATTTGGGAATGACCTGTGACCCGGTTTGCGGACTGGTACAAATCCCATGTATCGAACGTAATGCCTACGCCGCCGCACGCGCCCTAGATGCCAACCTTTACTCCTCTTTCACCGACGGCATGCACCGCGTATCATTCGACAAGGTGGTAGAAGTCATGAAAGAAACCGGAAACGACCTGCCCTCCCTCTACAAAGAAACCAGTGAAGGAGGACTGGCAAAGGACTATAAACCGATGTAGCCAGAAATTAGGAATTAGGGATTAGGGGAGCAATATGATTACCACAACACTAGTCCCTAATCCCTTATCCTTTAATCAAGTTTTATCGGCCAATACGTATCATCCCTATCACCGCTCACATCTTTTGTCTGCAGCAAGTCGCCTTCTTCCGAATAGAACAATTGATACTCTGCATTTCCCTTTTCAACTTCAATGACAAACTGCATAGGCACTACCGGATACTCCAAAAGAACAATCTCCTCTATCTTCCAGCCAACATATTTACTGCCGCTGAAAGAAGTCAGTACAGTTCCCGGAAGATCGTTCCAAAGCAGTTCTGTCTCCGTCAACACCCATTCTGCCCGATTATTGAACCATACATCCTTTTCCTGGCCATC
This sequence comes from Bacteroides muris (ex Fokt et al. 2023), assembly GCF_024704895.1. NCBI lineage: Bacteria > Pseudomonadati > Bacteroidota > Bacteroidia > Bacteroidales > Bacteroidaceae > Bacteroides > Bacteroides muris (ex Fokt et al. 2023). The sequence goes on from NZ_JAMZEE010000015.1 coordinate 17,293, forward strand.
CACTCTACAGTCTGCCACCAAATAACCTCCTTTCTGTTCCCACTCCACATGGATTGCGGAAGGGTATTTGGACTTCAATGCCTGTGACATTGCTTCAGGCACTTTCACATCATCCTTGTCGTCATCATTACTGCATGCACCAAGTGCCAAGGCGGTGATGAACATCATCGCCAACATTTGAATCTTCATTCTCATCATTTCCATATAAAGTTAAAATATTTACTAAAAAATCAGTCGTCCATACTGACAAATTTTCCTTTTTTGTTGAACTTCAAAGAGTAGTCATTGTTCAGCTCGACTTCCATACCGGTACGTCCGCGCTCAATCTTGGTAATAATCTCTCTCGGGAAGTTGGTCTTCACATATTCCTTTACCGAAACCGGAATCAATGCTTCGGGAACAGCAGATTTCTTGCAATCCACTTCCAGCCAATTTCCTTTCTTATCGAAATCAATTTCCGTACGGTCAGTCAGCAGCACTTCATATTTCTTGGTCTGCAGTATTTCACTTTCAATCTTGATATGCGAAATATGCGGTTTCGAGAAATACTGATTGATAAAGTTACGCGCTGTCAGCGGAAGCAGCTTGGCATCCTGAGTAATTACATCACCGGCAAAAGCAAACTGAACAGCTACAAGAGCCAATATAAAAATAGACAATACTTTCTTCATAATCGTCATTTTTTAATGTTACTAATAAATTTCATATCATTCACACTGCAAATAACAGTAGAGAATTAGGAAAGATTTGGGAATAATCGCAGTTTACGATTTTTTTAGTTTTCTTTAACCAGACAGAAGCAATGCATGCCATCCTGCCATTCATACGTAAGCTTCAGTGAAGACGACAATGCAATGGAACGCGCAATGGCAAGCCCCAGTCCTGTGGAATCCTTCTTGCCATCCATGCCGCGATAAAAACGCCGGAACAGCTTCTCTCCATCCAAAGGAATATCCCCCGTGTTTCTGATGACCAGCGAAGTTGGAGTGGTAAGCACCTGCAACTCCCCCCCTTCCCTATTGTGCAGCAACGAATTCTTCACCAGATTGGAAACCAGTATTTGCGCCAGCGAATGATTACAACGGATGATAAAAGGTTGTTCCTCCCGTTTCCGTATCAGATTCACGCACTTATGTTCATAAATATCCATCAGGTCGGGCAAGAGTTCATCCAATATTTCATCTACCGAGACATCTTCCATCTCAGTATACTGCCCGTTTTCTATACGGGAAAGCAACAACAGGGACTTATTCAATTTCACGGCACGGTCCAACGTGACATATATCTCGTCCAGTTCCTTCATTTGCTGTTCCGTCATTCCTTCACTCTCAGCCAGCAGTTCCACTTTTCCCCTCACGATGGCAAGCGGTGTCTGCAACTCATGCGAGGCATTCTCGATGAACTGTTTCTGCTCCTCGTATGCCTTGTAGCTGCGGTTTCCCATATCCAATGCGGCGTCACTCAACTGGCGGAACTCCCGTATCTTCGTCGGGTTGTCCAATGAAGGCACCTCCTTGCCGGGCTGAATGCGGTGCAACCAGTCAAGCAGCTTATGTAATGGACGGAACACCCCCTTCAACACCAATTGAATGCCGATGGAAGTACAGATTAGAAACAGCAGGAACAGCGCTCCCAGATACCAAAGCATAGCCTCCACCATATCGTCCCGCTCCAGAATGGAAATCATCAGTTTCAACTCATAATATTGCCCGTCGGGCATACGGAAAGCGGTACACATGACACGTACCGGCTCGTCTTCATCCTCCAGTTCGATATAGACTGTAGCATCATAAAACACTTGCCGGTAATGCCGCCCTTCTTCTTCGGATATTGGAGTGAACTTATAGAAAGACATCAACGAGCCTTCTGTTTCGAGTATCGCGGGGTCATGAAGCGCACTCTCCATCAATATATCACCGTAATTCTCCAATGTATCGTCCGTCTCATCCACCACCTCGTCGATGATTGCGTAATAGAACAGCACACCCCACACTGCCATCAGCAGAAACATCAGCCATGCAAGTTTGCGGTAAGTGTAGCTCAACAGTTTCATAATTCGGAGAGTTTGTAGCCGAATCCATAAACAGCCTTTAATTCTACGCTAGCCTCAGCTTGTTTCAATTTCTTACGCAGATTTTTCACTTGCGAGTAGATAAAATCCAGCGAATCCGTCTGGTCTATATTATCTCCCCACACCGACTCGGCAAGACTCATCTTATTGATGACCCGGCCGGGGTTGACAACAAAATAATAGAGCAGGTCGAACTCCTTACGGTTCAGTAGCAAAGGCTTTCCGTTTATCTCTACCTGCCGTTTATCGGGATAGAACAGAAGATTTCCAAGAGTGACGGTCACATCTCCCTTCGCCTGCCTTCTACGTATCAATGACTTGACACGTGCATTGAGTTCTGCCAAATGGAAAGGCTTTGTAAGGTAATCGTCGGCTCCCAGTTCCAGCCCGTCCACCTTGTCGTCCAGAGAATCTTTGGCCGAGATAATCAGCACGCTGTCACTGCGGTGCAGCCGTTTCAACTCACGCAGCAAGTCCAGACCGTTTCCACCGGGCAACATTATATCCAGTAGAATGCAGTCGTAATCGTAGTCATTGATTTTATCTAATGCCGAGAAATAGTCGGCAGCAGTCTCTACGACAAACTTTTCTTTCAGGAGCGAAGTGCGGATGGTTTCCCGCAAATCTTGCTCATCTTCTACAATCAGGATTTTCATACCGGCAAAGATGGTCTATAAAACAGGAAACAATCTGGAAAACCATCCACTAATCAATGCTGTTTGTCTGATACTCCTCCAGCAGTTCCTCTTTTGCCATGGAGATTTTCCCGTCAGCCGTAATGGTCAGTCTGATGGGAACATAAAGGTCGGATTGCGGATAGCAGACACTGGCCGCATATATGATTCCCTGCGGAGTGGTCTTGTCATAGACCAGCCCCTCAAGAATGGAGTACTTCATAAACTTGGCATCCACCAACGAAGCAAAATTATCTTTGGTGAACACTTTATCCACCACCTGCTTCCCATCGCACGTAATGTGCAAGGTAATACGGTTATCCACAAATTTCTCTCCCTGCTCGTTTTTCACTATCGGCAAAGATTCATCCGGCCGACGCACTACAGAAGACTGATACTCTTTTCCCTTATACCTAAAGGATGTTTTTACGTCAGACACCTGCATGCGCTGCAGACCGGCAAATTCTGTACTATCCTGCATCAATAGCAGGCCGTCTTTCTTATTCTTGTCTTGAGACGAACAAGCTGTGAAAAAGACAACCGATGCACATACCAAAATATAGACTATATTCTTCATTGTTTTGTTTTTAGTAATTGACCGGACAAAAATAGTACAAATTGAATGCAATAGAAAATTTATTTTCTTTTAGATTCCATTTTTGCTTTTCTATCCTGCACTTTCTTGCTGTATGCAGCATATTGTTCTTCCGTCATAATCTTCTGGAGTTGTGAATCATAAGCAATACGGGCAGCCTTCATCTCTTCACGTTTCTTTTCCATCTCCGCTTTTTTCTGCGCGCGCTGCTCATCCGTCAATTGATGGCGCTTACCTTCTCTCTTCAAATGCTTGTGTGCTTTGGCACGATGCATCGGCATATCTTCCATTTTCTCGGCCAATGCCAGATTGGCTTCCAGCAGTTGTTGTTTCTGCGTATCGTTCAGGGAGTACTCTTTCACCATCCGTTCCGTCATGCGCTCGGCACGGACTTTCGGTTCGGGCATTTTATCACTGCGGTGGACATGTTGTGACATTGCCATGCCACCCATCAGGAAGGCGGCCATCCATATCAGAACTATTCTTTTCATCATTTTTCTCTTTTTTTAATTAATACCTTATGTCAGTTATACCTATTGTGTTGCAACGTATCTATGACAAAAACAAAAGCGGGAAGTTTAACCGCAACTTCCCGCTTTAACATAATAAATGAGGTTGAAAAGAATATTAAGGTTCGTCCAGATACTGTACGATGAGGCTCACCTGCTTCGGCATGAATGTCCGTGTCCTTACATTGTAGCCGGTATGCGCCAAGGCTTCATACAGTTCGTGATTCCGCTTTATCCACCGCGTCAGGGTGCGGATGGCGCAACGTGCAGTAGCGTTTGGGCAATAGAGGCATGCCAAATCTTTCTTTTTATAGGTCATTACACGAAATCCGGTTTTTGTTTTCATAATAACAGTTGGTCTGATTTAAAATGATTGACGTAAAGATACGATATTCAAAAGGCGAAGTCAAGTATTTCAAGGAGAATATGAACCTTTTTCCGAGAAAGTTCATATTCTCCTTATTTACAGAATGCTTATCCTAACGGATTTTCTCCCTGATTACCATCGGAACCTCCGCCATCCGGATTCGGATTAGAGCTGCCGCCGGAAACAGTCCCGTTGCCCGGCCAACTCATCTTCTCCACACTGGCGCGGGTCAGCATATCCTTAAAGTAGAAACCCGGAGTGAAGATAATCTTGCGGCGATAAATCGTACTTGCCGTCACGTCTTCCTGTTTTTCCTGGCTCTTGGCGTTGATGCCGGGACGAAAACAGCCGAACTCCCCCAACTGTACCGAAAATCCCTTGTTGATATTCATATTCAAGGTGTCAATCAATCCGTCCAACACCAACTTCACCACACCGCGAGGCGCCATGCCTATCTTGGAAACCTCGTCACATAAATCTCTGAAAGCGACCACCCCCAAAGTCTTCATCTGCGCCACGTACTTTTCCGTTTTTGTCTCGTCAAAACCGAACACTCTCTTTTTTACTTCATAATTCAAAGCCATAGTTTTTTTAATTTTAAGTTGATTAATAAAAGCCGGTCTTGTTCGCTCGTCAGTCTGCAAAACCTATTTCTTTGTGACCACAATGCAAAGATACAACGGGCAGAAAACGGGATGGTGCTTTAACGGAGGTTTTCGGAGGTTAAAGGAGGTTTAACCTATATTATTCACGGCAGTTATCGGGAGTCAAGGCTTCGCCCGGAGTTATCGGAAGTTAGAAGCCGATAGTTTGGCAAATGAACCAAGAAGGTTAAACTGTAAGACTCAAAAGTTCACGTACGGATGTAAACTCTCGAAATCCTCAATATTATAAAAAATATTCTTTCTCCGTTTAATGGGCAAAGATAATAAAAAGCAAGCAACCTTACTTGCGGTCCACTTCTTATTTAAGGAAATAATACATTATTCTATCCACGCAATTTCTCACTTTCCGTAATCCTCCATCCCATCGGCTGCTATCATCCTACCATTTCCCTCTTCATATTCCCGATAAGGTTTCATTTCACCTTTCTTACGCATTCCGTAATTTTCCAGCAATATCCTATTCAGTGCCCATTCAATCCCTTTCAGTGTCATCTCCCGCTCCTTGGGTTTCAACTGGCATTCCCACACCTGCATCACATGCCACCCCATGCAACGCAACTGAATCCGTTCCTTCAAGTCCCTGCGCCGATTCCGTTCAATCTTGTCCTTCCAAAATTCCACATTACTTTTGGGAAGTACAAAATATTTGCATCCCTCGTGCCCATGCCAGAAACATCCGTTCACGAATATCACCGCACGATACTTGCGGAGTACAATGTCGGGCGTGCCAGGCAACCGCTTCACATTGACACGGAAACGGAAACCACGGGAAAAAAGATAACGGCGTACCACCATCTCCGGCTTCGTGTTTTTACTACGAATACTGCTCATGCAGTGATGCCGCTGCTCGGGAGTCATCTTGTCCATAAAAACAATCTATAATTAGTGTAAAGGTACGTTTCTGAATTGCAAATAGCCAAATCTTGCTCACTTTTTCCTTGCATACACCACACTCGGCCCCATCCCATGCCTCATCAGCATCCCCTCTTCTATAAACCTGTTCAAATCGACAACAGCCTGCTTGTAACTGCGTCCTGCCAGCCGTGCATACTGGGCGCGGTTGATGCAAGGATACTGCTGCAAATACTCATCCAGCAACTTCCAGCGCTGCTCCACGCCCAACGCCTCATCGGCAGACGAAGCAGGCGCCGATGCCGATTGCGGACAACGCTCCAACTGCATCTTACCTTTCAAATCCTTATAGAACTCCCTGCCCAGACGGAAATTCAACCCGCGCAAAGCGATGGAGGCAGCACGAAGCTCTTTCTTGTCCGTCGCCTGGCGGGTACAACTCAAGGAGGGGGTGAAGTAACCCAGTTCGCCCAGCTCCACCGTCCAGCCATTGGCAAGGCAGTCGCGCAACTCGTCCATAAAGCCTGCCATCGCTCCTTCCAGCAGGCTGCGGCTGAGGCCGGTGAAAAGATGCACACGCTCGATAAATTCCTTGCGGTCGATGGTTCCCTTGGGGACAAAGCGGGCATAAAGGGATTGTTGCTCGCCGGTCTGGCGGACGTCGGGTTTCTCAAAAAGGTCGTAATACGCACTCATATATATTCTGTTTTTAAATGGTTCTGCAATTCTGTTTTTTTCTTCTTCCCAAACATTAAGGAAAAGAAAAGCAATTCTTTAATCGTTCCATCATGGAGAAAATATCATTCCACCACGGAAGAAAAATCGTTCCACCATGGTAGAACGATTTTTTCCACACGATGGAACGATTTAATAGTAGCATACAAATATACTAATCGAAAGGAGGAAAAACAAGAAAATTCCCATAAAAAACATATCTTTACGCTGGAAATGAAACATATAAAAAATACACACCAAACTCACTTTAGAGTCATGAAGAAAATATATCCCAAAAAATGGTTGGAACTGCATCCGTACAAGCAGACAAACAGCGTTGACCAGTACTACGTCGGCATTGCAAACGAAATCCACAAAAGACTTTACTCTTCAACGATAGCCGACGCCTTCGAAGAAGAGGAAAACATACGCTATACAAGCCTCTGCCTCGCCGCATGGTTTGAGGACGTCATCTCCCAGACCGGCATCTGGCAGGCATTCACTGCCGAGTGCCGGAAGCGATACGGAGCCTATCTGCCCTTCTACCCCATCAAAGGCGATTATTTTCCGGATGAAATCAATCTGGAGGACATACGCTTTCTGCTTTGGCACCATATACAATATCTGTGCCGGGGAATAAGCGCCATCAACCCCGAGAATCCCGGAATAGAGCAGACTGCACAAGAGATATACGGACTGCTTGCAGAGGAATACGAAACCGCTCCAGAAAATGAAAGGATGCAGGAATTTCTATACCCCTCAGCCATGGGAGAAGAAGACTTCTTCCGCTACCGGGAGATACTGAACTGGTTTCACTACCAATGCTACTTCAACATCGAAAATGTCGCCCAATGCCGGGACGAAGCTGAACGGTTGCTGAATGATGAAAAGATTACTATCGAAATGGCAGAGACCCTCATATATGCCACACGCACCTCACTGACGTTCAAAGGCCGCCGCAACCTGCTGTCGCTGACCTCACCGGAATGGCTGGCTCTCATCGGAAAAGCCCATCCCGAACATCAGCTTTGGGGCAAGGTGAAGGCACGGGAAAACAGTTGCTATCTGCTGGAGAAAGAAGACGACGAGTATCTGTACGTCAAAGATTTGTGTAGTGAAGACGAATGCGAATTCAAGATAACCAAGAAGTCCTTGAACCTCCCGGCCATCCGTAGCAGAGAAGTAGGGAAAAGCACCCTTATCTGCGAACTGATTTATTTTGGCAACGCATGGTGGCAGTGCGGCATGCTTCTCGAAAACAAGTACGACCGGAAAATAGCGGAATATGTGGACGACTTGACGAACCAGAAAGAAAAGACGAATGAAAAGGCTACATTCCATGATTTCATAAAAGCATCCGGCGGGAAATCTTTTGTATTCTGCCAATCGCAAGAGGAAATCTCTGATTTTCTGCTGAACAAGATGGGATACGGCTTGAAAGAAGACCTGGACATACCACGCATACATACAGAAACCGGAGCCATGCTGATGGCCAACCCGCACACCGGCCTACATATCCAATTCAAGCTGTGCGAATGCATCAAATCTCCGGACAACCCCAATTATAATAAGGAGAAAGCAGAGAAAAACGCCATTATGTTCATCATCAACCCCGACATCATCCCTTACCAGCTGAGCTGCATCCTGCAAGACGAAGGCATGCTGCCCGACGCTTATCTGAACAGTTTGCAAGGAAAAGAACACGGGCAAGAGTTCATACGCAAGAATGCACACTTCCTGACTGATTATTTCCATTATCGGTGTCGGGAGAAGGACTTTGATTAGTTGAAAATGGGGAGGGGCAAAATTCACCACTTTTGACACATTTCCAACTACCAATTATCATAGTGCTTTCCAGAACTTCTGGAAAGCCTTATATCGTCCGTAGCACACCAACTGGTCGCCGGCTTGTATCAGGTCATTTTCCGGCAGTTCGTTCCGCACATTGCGTTCCACATAAGAGATGCCCAGACAATTCTTCAAAGTCTCGGCACGCTTCAAGGCGAGCATCTTCAGGCCAAACTCCTCATCAAGATTCAATTCGTTGGCATAATATCCAATGAACTTGTCCGGAACGGTGAACTTGACCACATAATAATCCGGTGCCACGCGGAATGTCTCCATATCGGCACCGAATTCCAGCAACTGCACCAGCCCGCGTGCAGCATCTTCCTCGGGAGTAAGAATGCGCTCCAACTCAAAGGCCTCGAGCACGGAACGGTGAACAGCGTCAATGGCGCGGGCATAGATATGCTGCACCTTCTGCTGCTTCAGCAAAGCCACTACACGGATGGACGCACCGAAATTCTCGCCGATGGCAACAATCACCACATCCACGCTGTTCAGCGGCAACACGGACAGCGCCTGCTCGTCCGTCGCATCGATGACAAAAGCTGTAGCTATCTTCTCCTTCAGACTATCTACCCGGCCGGCGCTCACGTCCGCACCTATCACTTCGTGCCCCAGTGCAGAAAGCTCTTCTGCCAGCACATGACCATAATTCCCTAAACCGATAATAATATATTTCATTCTATTAATGGATAAATGGATAATAAATCTACAAATCAATTATCAGTTGATTATAATCTGACCACTCGGATACTGATACTTCGTATGCTTCTTCTGCTTTATGACGCCAAGCATCAGCGTAATCAGTCCCACACGCCCCACAAACATCAGCAGTGCCACCAGCAGCTTGCTGTCGTCTCCCAACTGCTGGGTAAGGTTCAAACTGGACCCAACCGTACTCAATGCCGACACACACTCGAAGGTAATGGCCAAAAGCGACGTACCCGGCTCCAGAATGCTGATGATGAAAACGAACAGCAACAAGACACCGAACGACATCACCACTGTGGCATTGGAACGGCGGATGGAATCGTGTGACAGTTCACGGCCAAACACCTCTACCCGTTCCGTGCCGCGCAACACAGCCACCAGGTTCAGCACCACTACCGCAAAGGCATTCACCTTGATACCGCCCGCCGTAGACTGGGAACCGCCTCCCACCCACATCAGAAACAGATAAATGAGCAATGTCTGTACCCCCAATCCGGCCAAGTCCACGCTATTGAAGCCTGCCGTACGGGGACATACGGCATTGAAAAACGCCTGGGTCCACTTGTCCGCCACCGGCATACCTGCAAAGGCTGCGTTCCACTCAAAGAGGGCAATGCCCGCCGTGCCCAGCACCAGCAGCAGGAAAGTGACAATCAATGCAATCTTTGTATTCAGGTTGTACAGATGGTAGAAACGCCTACTACCATCCCAATGCCACGTACGCAGAAAGTGTCGCAGACGGTGCAGATGATAAAGAATAATATCCTTGAAATTCACCAGGATAGGGAAACCTATACCACCCAGAATAATCAGCAGCGAGATGTAGATGAAAAAAGGATTGTGCCCCGTCATCACCAGCGGATTGCCCAGATTACCCGGTAACGTGGAGAATCCGGCATTGCAGAAAGCGGAAATGGCATGGAAGGCCGAAAAAGCCAGCTCTTCCTGCAAGTCCATCCCCATCGTCCCATGAATGTCTCCCCAGATGGCAAGCATCCCTACCCCTTCAATCACCAGTGTAAAGGCCAGAATATAGACCAGAGTGGAAAGCAGGGAATTCAGGGAATCGGAACTCACCATATCACGCATCACCAGCTGATTATACAACGAGGTATTACCCATGAAGAACATGGCAAAGAAACTTGTCAGCGTCATCACACCCAGACCGCCAATCTGAATCAGCAGGATGATGACCGTGAAACCGGTCGGGGTGAATGTAGAAGCTACATCGACCGATGTCAGCCCGGTGACACACACCGCGCTGGTGGATATGAACAGCGAGTCGACCCACGATATACCGTTCACCGTGCAACGAGGAAGCATCAGCAACCCCGTCCCCACAAGTATGATTATCAGAAAGCTGACAGCCAAAATAAGAGAAGGGTTCGTACGCCTTCCCAACAGCCGCACAAGCCCGTTTGAAAGACTGAGAAAGGAAAATATCAGCAACAGGACAAGCCTATAGGTCTTCCCATGCAGAAAATCCCAGAATTGCAGAACGGCACCCTCCTCCTCCGGACGATGGAAAATAACCGGAATAAGAGTCAGATAGAGCAGAATGGTCAATATCCATGTGAGCCTACTGAACATACGCCGGGTATCCTTGTATTCCAGCAAAATGCGCAGAGTGACGTCTATCAGGAAAGCAATCCACACCCCATGATACAAGTGCTGGAGCTGATGCGCCTCAGCTACGGAAATCGTAAAGCCATGCTCATAGACCACACCGACAATCAGCAGGACGGACATCAAATAAGTGATGAAGGTCATTACCCCCACTGTCATCCGTACGTAAGGGTGAATCCATTTATTCTGATACAAAAGGAATTTATGATAAATCTTCATAAATGCATCGATTAATGAAACGCGGCAAACTTAGACAAATCTACCCTCATATACAAAAAACAAAAGAAAAAAGAAATTGGTTCAAAAATAATAGCTACATTTGAGCATTGAATTATTAATCATCATGACCACTATGAGCAATAAAAAGAAAAGATTCATTCTTCCGGAAGAGGAAATTCCACAGTACTGGTATAACATACAAGCCGACATGGTGAACAAGCCCATGCCGCCGCTTCATCCCGGCACCAAGCAACCGTTGAAGGCAGAAGACCTATACCCCATCTTTGCCGAGGAACTCTGCCGCCAGGAGCTGAATCAGACCGACGCGTGGATTGAAATCCCCGAAAAGGTCCGCGAAATGTACAAATACTACCGCAGCACTCCGCTGGTGCGCGCTTACGGATTGGAGAAAGCACTCGGCACGCCGGCACATATCTACTTCAAGAACGAAAGTGTCAGCCCGATGGGCTCGCACAAGCTGAACTCCGCCATTCCCCAGGCATACTATTGCAAACAAGAGGGAGTGACCAATGTAACCACCGAAACCGGTGCCGGACAGTGGGGAGCTTCCCTGGCATACGCCGCTCGCCTCTTCGGACTGGAAGCCGCTGTTTATCAAGTAAAAATCAGCTACGAGCAGAAACCTTACCGCCGCAGCATCATGCAGACGTTCGGTGCGCAGGTTACACCGTCGCCCTCCATGTCGACCCGTGCCGGAAAGAATATTCTGACAGCCCACCCCAACCATCAAGGTTCATTGGGTACAGCTATTTCCGAAGCTATCGAACTGGCGCAAACCACTCCGAACTGTAAATATACTCTTGGTTCCGTATTGAGCCATGTCACCTTGCACCAAACCATAATCGGCCTGGAAGCTGAAAAGCAGATGGCAATGGCAGGCGAATACCCCGATATGGTCATCGCTTGCTTCGGAGGCGGTTCCAATTTTGGCGGTATCACCTTCCCCTTCATGCGCCACAATATTCTTGAAGGAAAGAAAACACGCTTTATTGCCGCCGAACCCGCTTCTTGCCCGAAACTGACACGCGGCAAATTCCAATACGACTTCGGCGACGAGGCAGGATACACTCCACTGCTGCCCATGTTTACACTGGGACATAACTTTGCCCCCGCCAACATTCATGCCGGTGGTCTGCGCTATCATGGCGCAGGTGTCATCGTCTCGCAACTGTTGAAGGACGGATATATGGAAGCTGTAGATATCAAACAACTCGAATCATTCGATGCCGGTTGTCTTTTTGCACAAGCAGAGGGCATTATCCCCGCTCCCGAGTCTTGCCACGCCATTGCCGCCACCATTCGCGAAGCAAACAAATGCAAGGAAACAGGCGAAGAGAAGGTAATCCTGTTCAACCTCTCCGGCCACGGACTTATCGACATGGCATCCTACGACAAGTATCTCTCCGGCGACTTGGTCAATTATGAACTGACCGACAATGACATCCGGAAGAATCTGGACGAAATAGGCAATCTGGCTTAATAAAAACAACTCCCGCCCACTTGCGCCTTACGGCAACAATCGGCGGGAGCTGTTTTTTTGAAAAACATCATTTACCAAAATCTGTTCTTTGCAGGATTATACTCAAATCCCACTAGCTTCAGTTTCCGTACAATGTCCTCTTTCTCTACGTTCATATCCTCACAGAGTGCATCCAGCGAAGGATAGAAATCACGCAGTTTCATGTTGATGAAGCTGTACAGCATCACCGGATCTTCAGGTAATCTCATAGTTACAATCTTTAAATTAAAACTAATACCGGGTGCAAAATTACAATAAAAAACCAAAGATATGGATGTTCTTAGTGTGGAATATACAATGCATTCACCGCAAACGATTGTAGACTATATTCAGGGTGCTTCTCCGTCTGTTCTATTATCATAGGAAACCGGAAGTCTCCCTCTCTCCGAAACGTAAATTATCAGTTGAATTCTTGCGGCTTCCGTTGGCTCAGAATAACGTAGATGATGACCGGCGCACCGATAATGGGCGTGACGGCATTCAAGGGGATAATGCCCGCTTCGCCGGGCAAGACGCAAATCAGGTTGCAAAGCAGTGCCACTGCACCGCCACTCAGGATGGTGACCGGCAATAGGGAATTGTGATTGGCTGTCCCCAATATCATGCGGGCCACATGCGGCACGGCCAGGCCGATAAAGGCGACCGGACCACAAAAGGCGGTGGTGACAGCCGTCAAGAGCCCGGTGATAATCAAAAGCCAGTTGCGCACACGGCGGATATTTACACCTAGATTTTCGGCATAGCGCTCTCCCAGCAGCAAGGCGTTCAGGGGCTTTATCAACAATAATGAGCCGAACAGTCCCACAATGGTGACCAGCGCAAAGGCCGGCATCTGCTGCAGGGAAACTCCGCCGAAGTTGCCCAGCCCCCATATCATATAAGACTGCACTCCCTCTGCCGTAGCAAAGAAGTTCAGCAGGGCAATGGCCGAAGAAGTGATGTAGCCTATCATGATACCCGTTATCAGCAGCATGACATTGCTCTTTATCAGCGTGGAAAAGAAAAGGATAAGTGCCATAATCAGCATGGCTCCGATAAATGCGCCAAGCAGCACGGAGAAGAAGCCGGACAGACTGAACGCCCCTGCCGTGATGCTGCCGCCAAACAGCAGCATGACGAAGGCCACTCCCAGACTTGCCCCGGAGTTGATGCCCAGAATGGATGGTCCTGCCAGCGGATTCTTGAAAGCCGTCTGCAACATCAGTCCGCAGACAGCCAATGCGCCACCGCAAAGCAGCGCCGTCAGCGCTTGGGGCAAACGGGATTCCCAAAGGATGAAGCTCCAGCTTGCCTTCTCCCCTTCTCCACCGAGCAGGATGCGGAAAACATCGGCAGGCGGAATCGAAACCGACCCCACCAGCAGATTGCCCGCAAACAGCAATAAGATGACTACTCCCAGCCCGATACCATATTTCCAGCCTTTACTCATAGTTATATTATTTTGCACACAGAGACACGGAGGCACAGAGTTTTCCATTACTTTCACAAAAGCTCCGTATCTCTGTGTTCATCACTCCTTCAGTCTGCAAAAATAGCGCAAACCTCCCAAATCTCCTATTTCGGGATGCAGAATCTGTATCAGGTCGGATAACAAATAATCGGGACGGAAAGGAGTCTCCTCGTAGAAAGGAACTTTCAGCGTATTACAACCATAGACATTCCGGGTCTTGAAAGCCTTAAAACCGGTGTAGCCGATATAATCCGCCTCCAAATCAGCATAGCTCATGTCGCGGTCGCGATTGTACTTCACCAGCCAGACGTCGGCATCGCCCGCCTTGTCGAAAACGGTCTCGAAAGCCAAAGGAACGGAGCCGCTGTGGGTATCGTCGGCAAAGGCGTAACGCCCGCAAGCATCCTGAAAAAGCCTTCCTATGGTGCTGCGCCCTCCCGGCACGTACCATGCCGAGCCGCTTTTCTGCTCACTGACAACGGAGAACGAGGTGGATGAAAGTTGTGCACGCATCTTGAGACGTTGGTAACAACTGTCCACTTCAGCAAAAAGGCTGTCGGCTTGTGGTGCAACCCCGAAGAGCAGTCCGTAGAAACGCATCCACTCGGCACGTCCCAGAGCAGAGGTTTCCATGTAGTCGGCACATTCGATGATGGGAATATTCAGTTTCTCGATACGCCCATAACCGCCACTGTTCTCGAACGGAGACAGAAGGATAGCATCGGGATGCAGGTCGATGATGCGCTCCATATCGGGATTCATGCCGTCGCCACAATCGGCGATGGCACCCCGGCGGCAGGCTTCGTGAACGGCGGGTAGCTTTATGTACTTCAAGTCGCAGACGCCGCCGATGCTGCCAAACACACCCAGATTATCCATCAGTCCGCAGTGGACGGAAGAGTAGATGACTGATTTGGAGAGCGGGGTACGTACCACAGTACCTGCCGGAAGATGTGCCGGGAGTTCGCGGTCTTTCGGGACCAGTATATAGGTATGTAGCGTGTGCAACGTATCCCAAGGATTGCGCAAGGTGGCAAGGGTATAGCCGGGATAGGACATTAAGGTAAGATTCTCTGCATAACGTAAGGGAATGGTGTCACCGTTGGCCAAAGCAGAGGCAGTCTTGCTCCTTCCCCCACAGGAGGAAAGAAACAAGACTGCGAACAGACAGATAAGTAAACTATTTCTTTTCATTGATATTAATTGAAGAAGATAGCGGAATTAGGATTCATACCTCCTGCATCGAACTGCTCTATAAAGGTACCGTCTTTCTTGAAACGATAAATGGTGCCGTTCGTGGTATATTCAGAAGTACCAATATAGAAATCACCGTTATTATCATTTACTTCCAACATATAAATCGTAGAAGTTTTCAACTTTTCCGGTATATCCTTCAAGAAAGAAGCTTCATCCATCTTTCCAGTCTTTATATTATAAGTAAAAAAAGAAGCGATAGGATTGGTGTAATTTGAATAAGTCAAATAGAGAATATCATCAGTAGCACACATACGGGTGGCACTGCCCAATTCCGTCACCCTATTGTTGGCAGCAGGGTCTATCATCTGTAATGAATAGCCAATATCAACATAATTACCCCATGAAATCAAAAAAACCTTATCATCCTCTTCAACCAAAGCATTGGGGTT
This sequence comes from Bacteroides muris (ex Fokt et al. 2023), assembly GCF_024704895.1. NCBI lineage: Bacteria > Pseudomonadati > Bacteroidota > Bacteroidia > Bacteroidales > Bacteroidaceae > Bacteroides > Bacteroides muris (ex Fokt et al. 2023). The sequence continues at coordinate 32,780 of NZ_JAMZEE010000015.1, forward strand.
CAAACCTACCGTCAACGTCTCTTTCAGCTTGAAAGTGCGTAAATCTATCACCTTTACGTCATTGTGATAAGTGCTCCAATCAGCAGTACAGCTATTCGCCACATACAGCATATCCTCGCAGATTGCCACACCTTCCAGATTGTCGCCAAGTCCGGGCAATTTATCCACTACCTCCAACGTTTTCGCATTGATTTTAGCAACAACTCCTCCGTAGAAGGAAGCATAGATATATCCATCTTCAGCATCGATATAACGAATGCCGCCACTAAGGTCATTATCACCAACAAACGAAACACGTTTCAACTCCACACCTGCTGCATTCAGCTTGGTCAGATAATTAGAGCCATAAACGGCTATATATATTTCATCTTCATATTCAATCATACTCTGACCAAGGTCACCCAACTTGGCATTGTTTTGGGTCTTGTAGATATCACTGATAAAATCCGCATCCTTATTGGGTGCATAAAAGGCAAGTCCTGCATTGTTCGCCCCTTGAGAGCCTTCGTTCAGAATATAGACACGCGTCTGCGGCAATGTCACCTTCGACCCGCCGTCATCCAGAGAATCGTCATCGTCGTCACTACAAGATGCCAAAGAGGCACCCAAAGCAAGCATGCAGAGCATACCGAATAATAAACTTCTTACTTTCATAATCACAGTTGTTATTGTTTATAATTAGTTTTTGTTGTTCATAAATAGATTATTCAAAACTTGAAAGTACCCGTCAACCGCCACGAACGGCCCGGCATAGGATAATATTTTATCACGTCATACTGTTCATCGGTCAGATTTATAATCTCGGCCTGCAACAGAAGCCGGCAACCGCCCAAAGCAAACTCATGAGAGAGGCTCATCGTATGTTCCAGATAGCCCTCAATCTCATTCTCCGGAATGTTCTGCGACAAATAGTAACGCTTTCCCACTCCTACCGCCGAGTAGCCCACATTTACCCACGGCGTTTCTACAATGGCGGACGCGTTTCCGCTATGAAGAGGAGTATAAGGCAATTGGTCCTTATAGTTCTTCGCGTCGGAATCGGTCAGGTCAATGGCCTTTTGCCATGTATATCCGCCCGACACAATCAGCCTTATTGTCTCCGTCAATGGAACAGTTGCCGCTAAAGTGGCATCCACACCTGCGGCATGTACCTTGCCGTAGTTCGCCATCTTCCACGCATAGGTGGTGGGAAAAGCCACAATCTTGTCCGTCACATCATTATAGTAACCGTCGAGCGTAACGGAGATATAGTCGAACACAGACAATCCGGATCTGCTCCATGTGATACCGACATTATATTCGTCTGCCTTCTCGGGTCGCAGATTACGGTTGCCCAGCCGGTAGTAATAGAGGTCGTTGAAAGTGGGCAGACGGAACGTACTCTTATACATCAGCCGGAGATACAGCGACTCGTCCTGCCAAGGCTGCATACTGACTGATAAAGAGGGGGCAAAGCGATGGAAGTCATCGGGAACCGTACCTTTCTCGGCATGCTCCGAAGTGGCGGTATGCACCAGCGAGGCCGTAGCCGTGAGCCATCCTTGCCGGTAGCGTGCATTGAAGGCACTGATGGAAGTATATCTTGTGGGGAAAGGACATTCCGGCAAACTGTTGCGCAACTTGTTTATCACCCCGTCCTGCGCCAACGAAAGGGTCAAAGCTTCCAAAGGACGGTAGAGAACGGTTGCGGAAATATAATATTCGTCTTGCCGGTGATTTTCCCGATAATATCCGTCGGTATATTCCTTGCCCTCATCCTTATATTTGTTCCAGCCATGATTATACTTTGCCTGTGCCTGCAGACTCCACCGGGGCGAAAAATGCTTCCTATAACGTGCCTGCACAAAAGTATTCTCATCCCAAAGCGTTTCATCGGAAAGGGGATTATAGAGCGTAACCGCTCCCGGAAGTCCCCGGCAGGAATAGAAGTAGTGACCCTTCACATCCAGTTCGCTGTCATCCTTGAAAGTATGATAAAAGGTGGCTTCACCCTGCCAGGAATAGATGCCGGAGTTGTTACGTTTCTCTTCCGTCACGTATTTCCCATTGACCAGCGTGAAAGGGTAATTACCGTCTGCCCTCATATAAGCGGCATCTACCGCCACGCGTGTACGGCTGCCCAGTTTCTGCCACCAGCGCAGCGAGGGGCTGACCATGCCGAACGACCCTCCGCGCACCCGTGCCTGAAAAGCGGCACTGCGCCCGTCATCAAAATGAGGCTTTTCCGTCTCTATGCCCAGCACACCGGCCGACGCATACAAGCGGGCGGACTGCAACAAATCCTCCGACTGCCCGATGGCGAGCGAAAGCATGGAAACATTGTCCAGCGAAAAACGCCCGATATCTATCTGCCCTGCCTGACAATTGCTCACCGCCACCCCGTCATAACTGACAGCTGTATGGGCGGCTCCCATATTGCGTATGGAAACCGTTTTCAGTCCTCCAATGCCTCCATAGTCCTTTACATTGGCTCCGGCAAAACGGCGCACAGCATCTGCCATACTCTGTACTCCCAGCTGGCTGATATCCTGACGTGACATCGTCTGTATAGGTACGGCAGAAGTCACTTTATTGGGCGACCTACGTGCTGTTACTGTCACTTTCTCTATCTGATGCACTTTCCCTGTAATCGTATCTCCCCCCACTTCTTGGGCAGAGAGCCGAAATATGCCTGCGCTCAAGAAAACGGCACAAACCAGTCGTACCTTAGTCTTTCCTGACATAGAATAAATGAAGATTATCTTAAACCATTTGCACACTGCCCACTTTCCTCGAATGGACAATTTTTCGACTTTGTTTTGCAGGTCTTCTGACTCGTTCCCGGTACATCGCCTTCCCATCCTTTCTGAAAGACAGTGGCACAAGTATGATATACCGCGCATAGAACTCACAGCAGCGGGACTGTTCGGGACTTTCACCCGATTCCCTTTTCATCCGCTTCTCCGGATAGAGAACGCGGAACAAAACGTGGGCAAAGATAGGATAAATAAAAGAAATTTCAGTAAACAATAATACAAATATTACCGTTTTAACAGTCATTTTTCTAACTTTGTAACATAATAACCCCAAAATGAAGTTGGCATGAAATATAAATTATTGGTTCTTGATATAGACTGAACGCTACTCAATGATGAAAGAAAAATCAGTAAAAGGACATTAGCTGCTCTGCTAAAGGTTCAGCAGATGGGAGTGCGCATAGTTTTGGCATCCGGTAGGCCGACTTATGGATTGATGGGAAACTTGGGCATTCAATACACATACGCTTCGGATGAGCGCGTAGAGGCAATCATGCCGGTCGACTACCGTACCCGCCAACCCTTCGGCATTCTGCATGGCGGTGCTACCCTTGCCTTGGCAGAAACCGTTGCCGGACTCGGCTCCATGATTATCTGCGAGCCTGACGAGATTGTCGTGGGAATGCAAGTCAGCGGAAATCATATTTCTTCTGCACACGAAGGAGATTCCGTAAGAGCGGTAGGCACTATCCTGCACAAAGGACGCTCATCCCATATATGGAATGTGGATGTATTTACTTCTACCAACAAACTGGTTTCCTCTGTACGGGTGGTGAATAGTGTGATAAAGAAAAGATAAAACAACACCAGGAGTGGCTGGGTAATTGCAGATAATTGCTCAAGGTGTGGTTGTCGCTTACTTAAAGCCCACCGACTCACTGTGATTTCCGTATGAAGACCTTCCGTGGCAATAGACCAATGTTCTACTAATTCAACTTTCAGTTTTAATATTGTTCACATTTTAAGCAGTGGTACAGTTGGTACAGTGGGTACAGCGTCTCTTCTGCTTCACACACATGCGCTCGCGTACATTACTTATATACATGCGTGTGTGAGATAGAAGAGACGCTGTACCCACTGTACCAACTGTACCCATAAACCTCACCTTTACGCCGCTCAAGTTCACCTCTGCACGGCCCAACCTCACCTTTGCTTATGTCACTTCACCTCTTCCAGATAAAGCACACGGCTCGAATAGTCGTTCTGCTTGTGATAGTCCACCTTATGGTTATAGGGAATCTCCAGACCGTTTGCCATGAGGTAGGCACCACTGAAACTCTTTCCTTCGTAGTTCAAGGGAACATTATCTATACGGTTCAGCTCATGTACCCGGTATTGCTTATCAGCACAGAGACCGGCCATCTTCACACGCGGCAGGTGCTGGTTACAGAAATGTTCCGTCTTCCACCAGTAGAAGACTGCCTTGTCCTTCTCCGGAGCCACGTACATCAGAGAGGCCACACCTTGCTTGTCATAAGGAGAGAGCAGGCGGTAGATGTCTCCCAATTGCACCACAGGACGAATGGTCTTGTACTCGGCAATGGCATTTTTGCAAAGCGCCTTTTCCTCTTCCGTCATGTTCTTGGGCTGGATTTCCATACCCAGACGACCGCTCATGGCCACGTCGATGCGGTATTTCAGAGGGATGGTGCGGAATGTCTGATGGTTGGGGGCGGCACTGATGTGCGATGCCATGGCGATGGCAGGGAAGAAATAGGAAGTTCCCCACTGCATATAAACACGCTGGAGGGCATCGGTATTGTCACTCACCCAGAACTCATCAAAGTAAGGCAGCACTCCGTAGTTGGCACGTCCACCACCACTGGCACACGCCTGGATGGTAAGATCGGGATATTTGGCACGGATACGCTGGCACACCTTCTCAAAGCCGCGATGATACTCTATATACATGTGGCTCTGATTGTCTTTGGCCAGATATTGGGAGCCGTGGTTCATGACAGCCATATTGGCATCCCATTTGATATAGTCTATATCAGGATAAGAAGTCATCAGATTGTCAACCACACCGAATACGAAGTCCTGCACGGCAGGATTGGCGAGATCTAGCACCACCTGCGTACCGCCACGTCCCAACACGAGGTCACGTTCAGAGGCCTTGAGCACCCAGTCGGGATGCTGTTCGTAAAGTTCGCTGGTGGTATTCGCCATTTCCGGCTCAATCCAGATACCGAATTTTATGCCATGCTTCTTGGCATCACTTAGCAGACCTTCGACGCCGTTCGGAAGCTTGCTCCGGTCTACCACCCAGTCACCAAGCGACGAACTGTCGTTCTTACGGGGATACTTATCGCCAAACCAGCCGTCATCCATCACGAACAACTCGCCGCCCATAGAGGAGATGTCTGCCATCATCTGGTCCATACCTTGCTGGTTGATGTCGAAATACACGCCTTCCCAACTGTTCAAGAGAATCTTGCGGGGAGTGGTACCATGCGCCAACTTGTGCAGGCGTGCCCAGTGGTGGAAGTTACGGCTGCTGCCGCTCAGTCCCTCATTGCTATAGGTCAAGGCTAGTTCGGGAGTGCGAAAAAGCTCGTCCTTCTTCAAGGAATAAGCAGAGTTCTCTTCGTTGATTCCGGCAAAGAAATGGTGGTATTCATCATCATGCGTCTCAATGCGGAGCTTGTAGTTGCCGCTGTAACAAAGAGCTGCGCCAATCACGTTGCCCGTATTCTCCTGCGGACGACCGTCGAGGGAGAACATCACTTCAGCATGGTCGGTATGAGAATTGCGCACACCATCCTTGTTCTTGACAACCTTCATGCCCGGAGTAAGAGGTTCCTGTGTCAAAAAGCCCTCATTGGCCCAGGAGCCGGAAAGATGGGACAGCCACACATCACCGCGACGGATGGGCAAATAACCGGAGGCAAACTGATTGAGCACTACCGGCTTCTTCTCCTGATGGGAGATTTCAGTCCAGGATTCTATCACATCGGCATCCTGCCAGGCACGGTAGCAGACGTTGACGAAGAAAGGATACACCTTGTCCTTCAGCGCCACGACGGTCGTCACGGCATCCCCTTCCTTCTCGGTAGTCACGTTCTGCACTTCAAGCTGGAGGGTCATGTTGCCGTCGGCGTGCTTCACGGCGAGGGCAGTCTCTACAGGAGCATTCAATCCATATTCGGGATAGGCCGTGTGACCCGCTTCTGTCGTGGCAATATTCTGCAAGTCGGCTTCAGAAAGCCTGTTACCATAATACAAGTGTCTCAATGTCCCCCCTTCAGGAGCCGAAAGCACCAAAGAGGTTTTTGGAGTAGACACACACACGTTTTGAGCCCACAAACTGCTCACCAGCAGTAACGCTCCCAAAAGAGAATTTGTTCGTTTCTTGAAATTCATGCTTTTCTTGTTTAGATTCTATAATCATTTAATTGTGGGCAAATATAGGCATTTTTTTGTAGATGAGATAGTATCATTTTATCATATCCTTATACCTTTCATAACCCGTTGGCGGAATCAGCCTCTTTCTTCTTGTGCCGGAGAGGAACTGAAACATACCACTTCGGCCATATCAATGCTGCCAGTAAAAATACCACTTATTATTTTACATTTTCATTGATTTGACTTAACCGATTGAAAAATAAACTTTTAGCGAATTATTTGAGAAGTGGCGGTAACGGGTTAGCAACCGTGCGAATTTCAGCGTTTTGCGTTGCCATGCTGTCAAATAACTCTTTCTAAATGCAAAGATAGAAAATAGACTTGAATTCAAGTCTATTTTCTATGATTTGCTTTAAATCGTTCCCGTAAGATTTTTAAGAACGTGGAATTTCTTGAATCTGCATCTTCTACCATTGCTTTATAATCAAGAATATACGCATTTTGTATAACACTTTGCTTCATATCCAAATCTAAATATACAGATTTCGAACGGAAATACATCTCACCATTAGAGAATAGTGGTTTAAACCCATTATTTATCAGATGTTTCCTATACCTATCGTCAAAATCAACAATCCCATAGAACCACATTCTTTGAACTCGATTACCATAATATTCGGCTAAACGTTGAGTTCTTGTATCTAACTGAAATTCTACTATCGAATTTTGTTCTGCACTAATACCCAATCGTTTAAGCTCAACTACAACAACATCAACTTTGGCATTTTCTATTTGTGGATTTTCCGAGAAAAATAATGTTATATCAGGTCTATCATCATCGTTATCTTTAACCTCACCTTGCGTAATTACATCAATTACTTTGGACATTTCAGCCTCACTCAATACCATATAATAGCTCATAAACTTATCATCAAAAATCCATACATTATTGTTGTACAAATCAGTGATAATATTTTCATCCTTGAACTCGGAAGATTTTGGTGCAATAAGGTTATGAATATCCGCTTCTTTATTTTTGGCATTTAATGTTTGCATTCTTTTTATGACATTTTGTCTAAACAGAATATATTCCGCTAAAGCTCGTGCAGACAAATCAAGTGATTTCTCAAACTGCTCGTCATTTAACTCTTTTGCACCCAAGATTTCTTTTTGGTCTCTAAAAAATTTATCTTGCGCTTTCTTTAATACATCTGACTGCGAAGAGTATCCAATGTCATTATTTTCAAAATATCCACTTAAATGAGGATATGTATCATTTAGGTATTTCTCCTTGCTTTTATTATTTCTATCAATCTGAGGAAATTGTTCTTTTACAACCTCTGCAATAGCATTACGAAAGATGAATTTAATAGTACTTAAGTCTGAATCAGGTATAGATAAGTTTATGCGAGCCCCATCTACACTCCCTTGAAAAGATTCAGACATAAGTAAAAATATCATTTCATAACCCGATGGCAAATTTTCTCCTGCAATAATATCTATCTTATGGCTACGTTCGTCTATTGCTAATGCAGTAATGACATTACTATCTTTGGGAGCAACTTCTCTAACATTATAATATAATTCAATTCTGTTAAAAAGGTCTGTTTGAGCACTTAATAGCTTTATTTGAAAATTCGGTAATTCATCTGTATTGATTGTATCTTCAACAAAAGAACCTCCAATAGTGGTTTTGATATAAACACTTATTTGTTTGCCAGCAAGTTTAGCTTTATAGAACTTCATATAAAAGTTTTCCAATAAAGCTTTCTTTATATAATGTGGATTTATATAATCATTTTTACCAAGTCTTTCTCCTGTGAAACCTCTCATTCTAAAAATTGAGCCATTGAGTGTTGGCTCGATTTCTGTTATAGTACAATCTTTATCAAATGCTTCATTAAATTCAAAAACTCGTTGTTTTGAATTATCAAAAACGCTTTTAACTTCAACTTTATCAAAATAGCATAAATAGACCAAGCGCCCTAAACCTTTGTGGCTTTGTTCTTCAACATCAAACAATTTTGAAAATTTTCCAAATCTTACATCATTGAATCCAACACCATTATCTGAAAGTGTAACTACTAAATTATGCAACTCTCCATAATTACTCAATGATATATTGATATTGAATTCGGTAGCATCCGCATCTAAAGCATTTGCAAATGCTTCAAAATAAATCATCTCAAATGACGATTTAGAGAAAAACATCTTCAATGCTTGTTTGATATTAACTTCCATATATATTATTTTTTATAATTCATCCTCATAGTTAAACTCAATTCTACTTTGAAGTATTATCTCTTTGAGTACATTCGAAATTAGCCCGGCATCTTCTATTCTTTGAAAATGGTGTAGCAGTGTTGGGATATTTATAATTTCCTCTATGCATTCCATATACTTACAAACAATATCTTCTACAACATAAGTTTTGGAAGCGTCTTTATACAATTTATCTTTCAAAACATCCACGTCATCAAGCGATTTAACTACGAATGTTATTGGATATTTTTCTATCTTCTCAATATCAAGAAAATACTTTTTAAAATCCAATGTTTCTGTGACTTGGAAAAATCTCCCTAAAGGTTTCATTACAAAGTCAATACCTCCATCATTGGCATTTGTTCTTCCTGTCTTGTAAAGTTTCAATGCTTCCTCATTCAAATTTTCCCAAGAATACCCCCATATAATAGTCTGCTCTTTGTAGTAGTATTTGAGTATAGCATAACTGACTATCTCAAATAATCTTGCGTCAACATTTGGAGCAAGTAATCCTGTTATAAACTCATGAACATTTACACTATTGCTATCTTCTATTGCCTGTAGTTCTTCGCATTGTGCGATGAAACGTTGAAACGAGTCTTGCTTAATCTTCACATATTCATCTATGATTGCGATAATAGCTTTAGCAATATTATATCGGTTCCCATTGACATCAACTATTAATAAATTTTCATTTATCCAATAACGGTTAGTTTCCAAGTTTCGCAAAATAGGAGTTATGTCTGATGTGGGAAAGAACTTTTGGAATTCTGCATTCATTCGATTATTCAATGCGTGATTTTGCAATTTACTTCCAAAAGGAAGTTCTCGTTGCCTCTGAAATAAACGAGAAAATTGCGCTCCTTCATAATTTCTATACATGGAATTTGTATCGAAATCATGTGCTATATAATCTTCAATTATAACATATATAGCATAAAGATTGGCAAAACTTGAACGAGATTTAGAACCTTTATTTGCGGATTTTGTTTTCTCATTGATATACTGAATCAAAAGATTTCTTGCATAAATCTCCGTTCCATTTTCCCCGTACATACAGGATAAAATATCTTTAATGATAGGTGTGAAGCTATGTTCCATAAGTTAAAAAAACAATGACGGTTGTTGAATATCTGTAGAAATTGTTGGCTTATACACTTTTTGCAATGCTTCTAATGGCAATCCTTTGTATTCTGTTGCCAATCCTAACCGCCTAAGTCCAATTTTGATATACTCTTCTTGTAACTCAATACCGATAGATTGTCGTCCTAATTTTTGGGCTACATAAGAAGTTGTAAATGTACCAGAAAATGGGTCTAATACAACATCTCCAACTTTAGAACTTGCTTTTATGATTCTTTCGAGTAAAGCTATTGGTTTTTGGGTCGGATGGTTCTCATATTCCCCCATTCTATACCTTACTCGTGCAAAGTCCCAAACATTACCCGGAACTTTTTCTGTATTGTATGGTTGTGGAGGATTTTTCCTATAATCTATCAATTTGCGTTTTGCACCTGTCTTTGCTTCAACCTTTATATCGTCAGCATTAAATGTATAGTTATTTTTATCTTTTACACAAAAAAGAATAGGCTCATACATAGAGCCAAAGTAACGTTTGGCTTGTACCCCTGAACTATCATAAGACCATATTAGACGAGATAAAATTGTTAGTTTCTCACGTAGAAAAATATCAAAATATGGCATAAATTGCGTTGATGTCATTACATAAAAAGTTCCCGATGGCTTCAACTTTTTAATGCATAAATTTAACCATTGGTAGCACCATTCCAAATATGCATTATCCGTTTCCCACTTGTCTTTGCAACCTGCGAAATTCTTTCCTATGTTATAAGGAGGGTCTGCGAATATTAAATCAATTGATTCATCCGCGATTTCTTCATTCAGAGCTATTATTGCATCTGAATGAATTATCTTATGTTCTGTATTTCCTATAATTTCAATACTATTCATATTGTTTATAAAGTTTTTTGTGCTACTTTCAATATCTGGGTAGCATTATTCTCATTTTTAATAAGCCTACAAATTTTATCTGCAAGCCATAATGTTACAAGTTCTTTTTTATCAATCTGCAATATTTGGACAATCTCTTCAACTTGTTCTCGTCTTGCTTTCCTCTCACCTTTCTCTATTTTGCAATATGTTGCAGTGTCAATATCCAGTGCCGCAGCCAATTGACGTTGCAGCATTTGGTTTTGAATACGAAGTTCTTTTATGCGCTCTGAAAACATCTGCCCTTACTCTTTATTGTCTTGACATTATTTGGCAAATTTATTACTTTTATTTTGTTTATGCATTATAGAAAGACAATAATTTGATTAACTTGAATTTAGTGATTGTAGTACAGCTAATTATTTATCTATTTTTTCTTAAATCCTCCTGCCTTTCCTTTGCGGTTGTATTGGTCGGCGTATGTTCTGCCTTAACTTCTCGAACTGTTCCTTGAACCACTCGGCAATGGGCTTTCGGTCAATGGCAAGAACTAATCTCGTCCCATCCGTGGGGTCTTTCACCACTTGAAACCCTGCCTTTTCGGTCGTGAATTTCCGTCCGTGTTCCTCCGAATAGAGTTCCCCTGCATACTCCAACGGCTTTCCCTTGACAAGCGTTGCGGTCTGTCTTTCATCGAACCCAATAAGGCGACAGAGGTTTTCGATACGGAGCATTTCACGGAAATAGGGAAACCATGCCGCCGCCTTTGCGATTACCGTTTTCAAGAAAGATATTTCTTCCTTGTGCTTCGTTTCCTTGTCCGCTATCTCCCTGCGGTGCTTCCGTTCTATTTCCGCCATCTGTCGGCTGTGGTCTGCCTGCATGGTCTGTATTCTGTCTTGCAGGGCTTCGATGGTTTCCTCGTGGTCGGCTATCTCCCTATGCAAGGCAGTGTTTTCCCTTTCCAGCGTCTTGACCTTGTTGCTGCCGAAAAGAGAACCGACACTCTCGGCGATGTTTGCGGCTGCGGTGGTTGCCGCCCCTTTCAGCTTCTCGGTCTGTATTTCTTTTTTCGCCCGTCTTAGTTCCTCCCGTGCCGTTTCTTTCTGCTGCTGCAAATCCACCACTTCCGCTTTGAGGTCGTCGGCAAGTTTCTGTATATCCCGATAATACTGCTGTGTGGACTTGTGGCGAGCTTTCGAGCCGTCTATGCCTCTTTGCAGCCCGTATTTCGCCATCGCTTCGGCATAGGTATCTTGATAGGACTTCAATTTCAGCCGTGTCATAATATCGTCTGCGCACAGCCTCACGGTATCTGTCGGCTTCTTGCGGTATCGCTTTTTCGTCTGTTCCTCCCTTTTCCTGCGCTTTCGCTCTCCCTTGACGATGGGGATGAGCGTAACGTGTATGTGCGGCGTTTCCTCGTCCCTGTGCAGGTGAGCCGCCACGATGTTCTCCTTTCCGAACGTGTCGGCGAAGTATTTCAGATTGTCAGCGCACCACTCGTCCAAACGCCCCTCTTCCTCTATCCGCTTCATGTCCTCGTGCGTTCCCGATACGTTGATGCGGATTGTCCGTACTTGGTTGCTTCCGATTTTACGTGTCAGTCCCGCTTCTTCCAATCTTCGCTGTATAGCCACCGAACGGTCTTTCACCCCGTCGGGATATTCGATGAGCCTGCGGTTTAGGTGCGTGCGTGTGGGGTCGGCGTTCCTCGGAATGATGAAACGCTCGATATGTGCGGTCGTTCCGCTGTCGCTGCCGTGCGCCTTTTCCATGTGTAAAACTACGAAACCCATATATTCTTCCTTTCTTTTTTGGCTTGTGAAACAATGATTTTTTGTATCTTCGGGGGCGGCAAATGCCGTCCCCGATGGGGTGTGCAGAGGGGCTTGCCCCTTGCCTTATTGGGGAATTTTCAGCGATACGTAGTATTGCGGCTCGGAAAATTCCCTAATAAGCTACGGTATTTTCTCCGTAAATACCCTGCGGTGGCTGTCCCTGCCGTCTGCTTACCCATATAACCCCACCTAATTTTTCCCCTTTCGGTCGGTGGGTGGCGGGGCGGTTGTTTCCGTTTTCAAAGGCTCCTTTGCATGGGGCGGTCGGATACAAGGTTTTCCCGATAAATACGCTCGCAGCGAAGCGAGAGGAAGATTTATCGGGAAACGGCGCAGCCGCTTGACCTTTTAGCCGACATAAAGCCCCGTGCTTGCTTTGCCTTTGTAAACGGAAATGATTGCTCCGCTTTCCTCTGAAAAGAGGAATAGAACCTGCAATATATATCACCATAGTGATAGGTTTTCATGTTGGTATGCTGATATGTTTGCATGTTGGTATGTTGATATATCATCATGCTTTCCAACGGCTGTTGGGCTTGCCGTCCGAAACAACCGACACGAACACCGTCGTTTTCTCTTTTCGCCCGTGTATAATCCTTTCCAATAATGCCCTGCGGACTTTCGCCGCCCCGAACGATTCGACACGGAAAGCGAGGGCGGCTATCGTTTCGAGGTTGTAAACCTCCGCGCTGTATCTATCCAATATGCGGATAATGCGCTTTATGTCATATATACTCAAAACTCCGCTTTTGCAGAGTGCCTTTATCCCTGCCCGAACCGTCGGGGCGATAACCCCGAACAGTTCGCAGATTTCCCGCTCGGTCATGGCGGTTGCACCTATATCGCCCGGCAGGAAGATATTGCCCTGCTCGTCCATCGTGATAATATCCCTTTCTTCTTTCATCGGTATTCTGTTTTTAATTAGATGGCTCGGCAGATATTCTTCTCCATATCTTCCAACTTGTGCGACAAGGTTTCCATGTCTTGGCTTATCTTCTGGGCGGTGATTTTGGCGTAAATTTGGGTGGTCTTTATGTTGGTATGCCCCAAAAGGCGGCTTACCGTTTCGATGGGTACGCCGTGCGACAGAAGCACGGTCGTGGCGTTCGTGTGGCGTGCAACGTGATAGGTCAAACGCACCTTGAAGCCGCATTGTCTGCCTATATCTTTAAGTATCTTGTTGCAACTTCCGTTGCTCGGAACGGGGAAAACATGACCGTTCCTTGCAAGTCCCTTGTACTTTTCGATGATACGCTTGGGAACATCCAAAAGGCGGATGTTCGATTCGGTGTTGGTCTTCTTTCTTCGTGTGATTATCCACAGGTTGCCGTCGAAGAATGTTTGCAGGCGGTCGGCGGTGAGGTTCTTCACGTCCGAATACGCCAAACCCGTGAACACCAAAAAGACGAACAAGTCCCGTACAAGCTCGTGGGTGGCATTCTTCATCGGTGCGTCCATGAGCGTCTGTATCTCCGTTTGTGTGAGGTAGCCTCTATCCACGCTTTCGGGTGAGTTGATATATCCGGCAAAGGGATTAAAGGGCAAACGTCCGTCGTTTCTCGCTATCGAAACGATGTGTTTCAACACAATCATATAGCCCCACACGGTATTGGTGCGGCATTTCTTCTCCGTGCGCAAAAAATACTCGAAGTCGTTGATAAACGTAAGGTTGAGTTCCTTTAACGGAATATCCTCACGCTTGTAGGTATGGGGCAAAAACTCCCGAATATGGTTGCAGACCATCCGATAACGGGTAAATGTACTCTGCGCCCTGCTGTGCCCGACTTTCTTCTCAAATTCGGCGTTGTGCTGCTCGAACAGCTTCAGCAAGGTTTCCTGCTTGATGCCTATACCGAGATAGGCGTCTTTGAGTTTGGCGGCGGTAACATAACCGTCCGTCTGCATTAACTCTTGATAGCGGCGGTTTACCTCCACACGGATTTTATCTACCGCAAGGTTGATTCTCTGCGCTTCGACGCTCTTGCCCGAAGCACGGTTGTTCTTCACGTCCCACAAGCGTGGGGGAACGTCCATCTTGCAACTGAACTGTTTAATCTCGCCGTCCACCGTGATACGGCACATCAGAGGCAGGTTGCCGTTCGGCTTCTCGCTGCCTTTCTTCACGTAAAATAATACCTTGAATGTACTACGCATAACTCACTCCTTTTTTGGTTACAAAATTAGTTCTTAGTGAGTTACCGACAGCTATGTAAATCAACGCAAAACGCAGAAACAGAATATTTTAGCAAGAAAACCGCACCCGTTACGAGAGTAACGAGGTGGTAACTGAACTTCTGCACCGTTTGGCTTCGAGGTGGTATTTCGTTGGCTCTGCCCCATAGAAAAACAAAGCGTAACGAACGCTCTATCAGCTAATTCGCTACGCTTTGCCCAAATTTACTTTTTCGCTATGTGTTTATTTTAACTTCAAATGAATTTTAGAGTAAAGCAAAAATTCCCAATAAATTATGTAACTTTGCATCCGCTTTTTTTGAAAGCCTGAGATTTGTTTAATTCGTTTGGATAAAGTAAAAGACGCTTATGCAAAAGTCCGATTGCATCATCGGTGTGGAGCACGTATCGAAATTCTTCGGAGACAAGGCCGTGCTGAATGATGTGAATTTGTCTGTCCGTAAGGGCGAGTTTGTAACAATACTGGGACCGTCCGGCTGCGGAAAAACAACACTGTTGCGCCTCATCGCAGGCTTTCAGACAGCCTCGAAAGGAGTAATAACCATTGCCGGAAAGGACATCACACAGACACCGCCGCATAAGCGTCCGGTGAACACCGTGTTCCAGAAGTACGCCCTCTTCCCCCACCTCAACGTATTCAATAACATTGCCTTCGGGCTGAAGCTGAAGAAGCTGTCCGGCGCCACTATCGAGAAGAAGGTGAAGCAAGCCCTGCGCATGGTAGGCATGACGGACTATGAAGACCGCGACGTGGATTCCCTCTCCGGTGGGCAGCAACAGCGTGTAGCCATCGCCCGCGCCATCGTCAACGAACCTGAAGTGTTGCTGCTGGACGAACCACTTGCCGCCCTAGACCTCAAGATGCGCAAAGACATGCAGATGGAGCTGAAGGAAATGCACCAGAAACTGGGCATCACCTTCGTGTACGTGACCCACGACCAAGAAGAAGCACTGACCCTGAGCGACACTATCGTCGTGATGAGCGAAGGTCGCATCCAGCAGATAGGTGTGCCGACGGACATCTACAACGAGCCCATCAATTCCTTTGTAGCCGACTTCATCGGCGAGAGCAACATCTTGAATGGAGTAATGATAAAAGATAAAGCCGTCACCTTCTGCGGACACGAATTCGAGTGCGTGGACGAAGGTTTCGGCTGCCAGACGCAAGTGGACGTGGTGATCCGCCCCGAAGACATATACATCTTCGACGTGTCTGATGCCGCACAATTGACGGGCACCGTGACAAGCTGCATCTTCAAAGGCGTACACTACGAGATGCTGGTGCAGACGCGCGAGGGCTACGAACTGATGGTGCAGGACTACCACGCCTTTGAGGCAGGACGCGAAGTGGGTCTACTGGTAAAGCCCTTCGACATCCACGTGATGAAGAAGGAACGCACCTGCAACACTTTCGAGGGAAAGCTGGTGGACGAAACGCACGTAGAGTTCCTAGGCTGCAACTTCGAGTGCCTTCCCGTGCAGGAAATCGAGCCGGGCAGCACCGTGCAGGTGGAAGTGGACTTCCGGCACGTCATCCTCGAAGACAACGAAGAGGACGGTCGGCTGACGGGTGAAGTGAAATTCATCCTCTACAAAGGGAACCATTACCACCTGACCGTGTTTACGGACTGGGACGAAGATATATTTGTTGATACCAATGACGTATGGGACGACAGTGACCGCGTGGGTATCACCATAGCGCCCGAAAATATACGGATTGTTCAATCTATTAATAAGGAAGGAAGTGCTCAATAAGTTATCCCATTTCTTCATGCGCCGGCGCAACTGGACGGTACCCTACGCGCTGTTTCTGCTTGTATTTGTCATAGTGCCGCTACTGCTCATCGTGCTCTACGCCTTTACGGACGAAGGGGGAGCGTTTACGCTTGCCAACTTCCGCAAGTTCATGATACATCCCGAGGCGATGAACACCTTTGTCTACTCCATCGGAATAGCCGTCATCACAACGCTGGTCTGCCTCGTGCTGGGCTATCCGGCAGCGTATATACTGAGCCAGAAGCAATTCAACACCTCGCGCACCATGGTGGTGCTGTTCATCCTCCCCATGTGGGTGAATATTTTGATACGAACGCTCGCCACAGTAGCGTTGTTCGACTTCCTGAACCTACCGCTGGGCGAAGGAGCACTGGTGTTCGGCATGGTCTACAACTTCCTGCCATTCATGATATACCCCATTTACAACACACTTCAGAAGATGGACCACAACCTGATTGAGGCGGCGCAGGACCTGGGGGCTTCCCCCACGCGCGTATTCGGCAAGGTGATACTGCCCCTTTCCATGCCGGGCATCATGAGCGGCGTGGTGATGGTGTTCATGCCCACTGTCTCCACCTTCGCCATCGCCGAGCTGCTGACGATGAACAACATCAAGCTTTTCGGCACCACGGTACAAGAGAATATTTACAACGGAATGTGGAACTACGGTGCCGCCCTCTCGCTCATCATGCTACTGCTGATAGGCATCACCATCCTCTTCACCAACGAGGAAGACGGGGCATCGAATGAAAGCGGAGGTGTGATATGATGACACGAATTCTGACACGCGGTTATTTGTGGCTGCTGCTGGCGCTGCTCTACTCGCCTATCCTGATAATTATGGCATTCTCCTTCACCGAGGCCAAGGTGCTGGGCAACTGGACGGGGTTCTCCACCAAGCTGTACAGCTCACTGTTCATGGGTGGAATGCACCACTCGCTGATGAACGCCATCTGGAACACGTTCGCCATTGCGCTCCTAGCCGCCACCGCCAGCACGGCGCTGGGCAGTATTGCCGCCATCGGCATCTTCAACTTGCGCTCGCGCACACGGCAGGTGATGAACTTCGCCAATGCCATCCCAATGATGAATGCAGACATTATCACCGGTGTGTCACTGTTCCTGCTATTCGTCAGCTTCGGTATATCGCAGGGATTCACCACGGTGGTGCTGGCACACATCACCTTCTGCACGCCCTACGTGGTGCTCAGCGTGATGCCCCGGCTCAAGAAGATGAACCAGAATGTCTACGAAGCAGCACTCGACTTGGGCGCCACACCGTTCCAGGCATTGCGCAAAGTGATTCTTCCGGAGATATTTCCAGGCATGATAAGCGGCTTCATCCTCGCCTTCACGCTCTCCATCGATGACTTTGCCGTGACGATTTTCACCATCGGCAACCAAGGGTTGGAGACGCTCTCTACCTACATCTACGCCGATGCGCGCAAAGGCGGACTGACACCGGAGCTGCGCCCCTTATCCACCATCATCTTCGTGACAGTGCTGGTGCTGCTGACAGTAATCAACAAACGTGCTGAACGGACGAAGAACACTTGATGACATAACGAAAAAGACACCCGGAGTTTCAAAACAAGACAATGAAAAGGACAATAGACATACTGATTCTGCTGTGCAGCATAGCCTCCCTCGTCTCCTGCGGAAGTTCCACAGAAGAGCGCAACCGTGTACTGAAAATATACAACTGGGCCGACTACATTGACGAAGATGTCCTCGCCGAATTCCCCGAATGGTACAAGCAGCAGACGGGTGAAGAAATCCGCCTCATCTACCAAGTGTTCGACATCAACGAAATCATGCTCACCAAGATTGAACGCGGGCACGAAGATTTCGACGTTGTATGCCCCTCGGAGTATATCATCGAACGCATGCTGAAGAAAAACCTCCTGCTGCCCATCGACCGCAATTTCGGCAGCACGCCAGACTACATCCCCAATGTGTCACCCTACATACGGCAAGAGCTGAACAAGACCTCGCAGCCGGAACGCCGGACTCAGGACTATGCCGTTCCCTACATGTGGGGCACGGCCGGAATCCTCTTCAACAAGAAGTTCGTCACGGCCGAAGAGGCAAGTACGTGGGCCATCCTCTGGAACCCCGAAAACCGCAGCAAGATACTGATGAAGGACAGCTACCGCGATGCTTATGGCACCGCCATCATCTACGCCCACACCGGAGAACTTGCCGACAGCACCGTCACCATAGAGCAACTGATGAACGACAATTCTCCGCAGACCATCGCCCTCGCCGAGGAATACCTCAAGGAGATGAAGCCCAACATTGCCGGTTGGGAAGCCGACTTCGGCAAGGAAATGATGACCAAGAACAAGGCGTGGCTTAACTTCACCTGGAGCGGTGATGCCGTCTGGGCCATCGAGGAAGCCGATGCCGTAGGCGTGGAACTGGACTATACCGTTCCCCGCGAAGGTAGCAACATCTGGTACGACGGCTGGGTAATCCCCCGCTACGCCCGCAACGTGAAGGCGGCAAGCTATTTCATCAACTACCTCTGCCAACCCTCCGTGGCACTGCGCAACATGGATGCCATCGGTTACGTCAGTGCCGTCGCCACACCGGAAATCATGGAGGCGAAAACCGACACCACGCTTAACGTGCATTCCGACCTAAGCTATTTCTTTGGTTCCCTGCCCGGAGCCAACAACTTGCAGATAGACCCGGTGCAATATCCCGACCGCCGCGTCGTGGAGCGCTGTGCCATGATACGCGACTTCGGCGACCGCACGGAACTGGTACTCGAAATGTGGAGCCGCGTGAAAGGCGACAACCTCAATACGGGCATCGTACTGCTCATCTTCGCCGTCTTCGGCATGCTCTTCATCTGGCTGGTATATACCAAGATACGCAAGTACAAGCAGAAACGTCGCCACCACCGAAGACGGAGAAGGCGATGATTAAAAAATAGACTAATATCAAAATTATATTCATAACTCATAATCAAATAAATGCAATGCTGACCCAAATAATAAACGGACGTATATTCACCCCGCAAGGCTGGCTGAACGAAGGTTCTGTCCTAATACGCGATGGAAAGATTCTCGAAGTGACCAACTGTGACCTCGCACTCATCGGTGCCCGGATGATAGATGCCAAAGGCATGTACATTGTCCCCGGCTTCGTCTGTATGCACGCTCACGGAGGTGGCGGATACGACTTTACGGAATGTACCCCGGAAGCCTTCCGCACCGCTGTCCACACCCATCTGAAGTATGGAGCCACGAGTATCTTCCCCACCCTTTCCTCTTCCCCCTTCGACAAGCTGCACCAGGCAGCCGCCCTTTGCGAGCAACTGATGCAGGAACCCGGCAGCCCCATACTCGGCCTGCACATCGAAGGGCCCTACCTTAACCCGAAGATGGCAGGCAGCCAGTTCTCCGGACTGGTGAAGGAAATTGAAGAAAAGGAATATCGCGAACTCATCGAAAGCACCCGTTGCATCCGCCGTTGGGACGCATCCCCCGAACTGCCCGGAGCACTGGAGATGGCACGCTACCTCCACGACCACGGCATACTGGTAGCCGCCTCGCACACCGAGGCCGAGTACGACGGTATCAAAAAAGCCTACGAAGCCGGATTCACCCATGCCGCACACTTTTACAATGCCATGCCGGGCTTCCATAAACGCCGTGAGTACAAGTACGAAGGCACCGTGGAAAGTGTCTATCTGACGGACGGCATGACCATCGAACTGATTGCCGATGGCATCCATCTGCCCTCCACCATCCTGCGCCTGGCATACAAGCTGAAAGGTGTGGAGCATACCTGCCTCGTCACCGACGCGCTCTCCTGCGCAGCCACCGGCAGCAAGGAGTCCGGCGACCCGCACTACATCATCGACAACGGTGTCTGCAAGCTTGCCGACCGTTCCGCACTGGCGGGCAGCATCGCCACCAGCGACGTACTTGTACGCACCATGGTGAAAGCAGGTATCCCCTTGGGCGATGCTCTGCGCATGTCCTCCGAAACTCCGGCACGCATCATGGGCGTATTCGACTGCAAAGGCTCGCTCCAGAAAGACAAGGATGCCGACATCCTCATTCTGGACAAGGAACTGAACATACGCGCTGTCTGGCAAGCAGGCAGACTGGTGGAAGAAGCCAATACATTGTTTACCTAACCCCCGTCAATGTGCAAGGAACAAAGAATCTGACACAAGGTCCCATCAACCGTCAGCTCTTCACGCTGGCAATGCCCATCATGGCCACCTCGTTCATCCAGATGGCCTACAGCCTGACGGACATGGCATGGGTAGGACGGTTGGGCAGCGAGTCTGTGGCAGCAGTAGGCGCGGTAGGCATACTGACGTGGATGTCCGGTTCCATCGCACTGCTGAACAAGGTGGGTGCCGAAGTCAGCGTGGGCCAGTCCATCGGTGCACGCAACGAAGAGGATGCACGCAGTTTTGCTTCGCACAACATTACGATTGCCCTGCTCATCTCCGTCTGCTGGGGAGGCCTGCTCTTCTTTTTCGCCCGCCCCATCCTGAACATCTTCGAGCTGAAACAGCACATTACGGATGCCGCCGTAACTTATCTGCGCATCGTATCGACGGGACTGCCGTTCATCTTTCTTTCTGCTGCCTTTACGGGAATCTACAACGCGGCGGGGCAAAGCAAGATTCCGTTCTACATCAGCGGAACGGGACTGATAATGAATATCCTCCTCGACCCTCTGTTCATCTTCGGCTTTGGCTGGGGAACAGTAGGGGCCGCACTTGCCACCTGGCTGTCCGAAGCCACGGTCTTCGGCATCTTCCTCTACAAGCTCCGGGGGAAAAGCGCCGTGTTCGGAGGGCTCTCCTTTATCGTTCCGCTGAAAAAGAAATATACCCGACGCATCTTCAAACTCGGCCTGCCCGTAGCTACACTGAACACGCTCTTTGCCTTCGTCAACATGTTCCTCTCGCGCACCGCCTCGGAGCAGGGAGGACACATCGGACTGATGGCATTCACCACCGGAGGACAAATCGAGGCAATTACTTGGAATACTTCGCAGGGGTTCTCTACAGGGCTGAGTACATTCATCGCCCAGAACTATGCAGCGGGACAGAAGTCACGCGTGAAGCAGGCATGGCGCACCACCCTATGGATGACTGGTGTATTCGGCAGCCTCTGCTCGTTGCTGTTCATCTTGTTCGGCAACGAGGTGTTCTCCATCTTCGTGCCTGAGAGCGATGCCTACCGCGTGGGTGGAGACTATCTCCGCATTGACGGCTATTCGCAAATGTTCATGATGATGGAAATCACCATGCAAGGTGTGTTCTACGGGCTGGGACGGACGATACCGCCTGCCATTGTAAGCATCGGATGTAACTATATGCGCATTCCAGTGGCGTTACTGCTGGTACACATGGGTATGGGGGGTGGATGCCATCTGGTGGGCAGTGAGCGGAACCACCATTGCAAAAGGTCTGATACTGACAGTCTGGTTCATATCCATCAAAAGGAGAATTCTCTAGAAAAACAACCGCACTGACGAACTTTAGGAAGAGAAATATGGTTATTATATACATAAATTTGCAGTATTAAAGATAAAGTCAACTTTTAAAAGAAAAAGAATTATGAAGAAAATGAAAATTACAGTATTGTTTCTGTGCAGTGCATTACTGCTGGGCAGTTGTGGCACCATGAACAACAAAGCAAAAGGTGGAATAATCGGTGGTGGCTCCGGCGCAGCGGCAGGTGCCATTATCGGCGGACTGATAGGTAAAGGCAAGGGTGCTGCCATTGGCGCGGCAGTAGGCGCGGCAGTAGGTACGGGTGCCGGTGTTGCCATCGGACACAAAATGGACAAAAAGGCTGCCGAAGCTGCCAAGATTGAAGGTGCCCAAGTGGAGCAGGTAACGGATGCCAACGGCTTGCCGGCTGTCAAAGTATCCTTTGCAGCAGGTATTTTGTTCGGCTTCAACTCTGCAGCACTGAGCAACGATGCCAAGGCTTCCCTGCGCGAACTTGCACAAATTCTGAAGGAAGACCCGACAACGGATATTGCCATCATCGGCCATACCGACAAGGTGGGTACTTACGAAGCTAACATGAAGGTTTCCAAGAATCGTGCCTATGCCGTAGAGAACTATTTGCAGGATTGCGGTGTATCTCCAGCCCAATTCAAGAAAGTGGAAGGCGTGGGATACAACGAATACGACGAAAGTCTGTCTGCCGACCAGAACCGACGCGTGGAAGTATACATGTATGCCAGCGAACAGATGATTAAGAATGCGGAAGCAGCTAATTAACGTGCGAATGTGATTAATGTGCCGATTAGCATATTGGCACATTAATCACATTGTCAAAAATACAAAAAACGATAAAAGAGAAAGACTAATTCTGCGATTGATGAAACTGGCACCCAGTTCTGCATCCTTAGTCTCTCTCACTTCAATTTTCAATCAATATGCGTGTCCACCCTCTTCCATCTCCTTCGCATCAATCTTACGATTGTCTATGCTGCGCCATGCGTAAAAGATGTAGGCAAGAACGAAAGGAACAAGGATAGAGACATAAGCCATAACCTTCAGTGTGAACTGACTCGAGCAACTGTTTGCCAACGTGAGTGAGCTTTGCAGGTCGTGGGTAGAAGGATAATAGGCCGTATTGTTATAGCCTGTCACAAGCAGCAGTGCCAATACCGTAAGCACCGTCCCTGCACCGGCAAACCAGATACCTTTATCGAATGTCGGCTTCCACAGCGTGCGGATGATGCCCCAGAGCACAGCCACCACACCAACAAGAAATACAAGCAGCACTACCGGCATCTGCAGGAAGTTCGTCAGATACTTGTAAGGTTCCATAAACACCTCTCCCGTTTCCGGACGTACAGCATAGCCGTCGGCAAGCAGCGTGCGGATGACGAAGGCCAGGAAGAATACCAGGAACAACGCCGTATTTCCCCAGAGTGCCCGGCGGCAGCGTTTCACCAAATCATCCTCATTGATATTATTAATAAAATAAAGCGCTCCCAAGATACGTGCCAGAAAGAACACAGCCAGCCCCAGCACCACATTCCACGGATTAAGCAGCGCATCCAACCCATGCCAGCCGTTAGCCCATTGGCTGATAACCGGCATTGCCGCATCTGCGATATTCCCTTTATTGATATAGAAGTTAGACCCCGTGAAGAACGTAGCAACCGCCCCACCCAGCAATACCGGACCTACCACTCCGTTTATCA
Organism: Bacteroides muris (ex Fokt et al. 2023); assembly: GCF_024704895.1. NCBI lineage: Bacteria > Pseudomonadati > Bacteroidota > Bacteroidia > Bacteroidales > Bacteroidaceae > Bacteroides > Bacteroides muris (ex Fokt et al. 2023). The sequence continues at coordinate 56,148 of NZ_JAMZEE010000015.1, forward strand.
CCAGGAACGTGCGATACGTTGTCTTGCCCAGCAGATTTCCCGCCTTCGACTGAAACTCGTAGCTGACAGCCTGCAACACAAAGCTGAACAGAATAATCATCCACAACCAATAAGCTCCTCCGAAACTGGTACTATAGAACAACGGAAACGAAGCAAAGAACGCGCCTCCAAACGTGACAAGCGTTGTAAACGTGAACTCCCACTTCCGTCCCGTAGAATTAATCATCATCTTCTTCTGCTCCTCCGTCTTCCCCAGACAGAACAGAAGCGAATTACCTCCCTGCACGAACAGCAGGAATACCAGTAGTGCTCCCAGCAAGGAGACTACAAACCACCAATAGTGTTGAAGAAATATATAAGCATTCATTGTGAGTTATGAGTTATAAGTTATGAGTTATGTGACGGTGTGTGCGTTTCGGTTTCCGGACCTTTGCGAATGGCCTTCAGCATAATTCCCACCTCAGCAATCAGCATGACAGTGAAAAGTACCAGGAAGATAAAGAACGTGGTCTGCACGGAGCCTACATCCAGCTTAGAGATGGCGGCACTCGTGGGCAGCATATCTTGGATGGCCCACGGCTGGCGACCACACTCGGCAACCACCCATCCGGCTTGTCCAGCCAGATAGCCCAGCGGAATGGTGAGCATAGCCACCCAATGCATCCATGGCATCCGCGACAAGTCTTTCTTATAGGCCAGGAACAGCACCACAATAAAGAAGAGGATGAAGTACCCACCCAACATCACCATCACACGGAACATGTAGAACGTAAGGGGCACATTGGGCACCAGCTCGTTCACGTCCTTGATATAACCGTAACCGAAATAGGCTACATTATCTTTCAACACTTTGGCAGCCACCTCTGCATCTGCCTCATTGCCCGCAGCCTTGGCTGCACGATAGGCGGCAAACGCACCGATAGCCGTTTTTCCTTTTTCTATTTTCTCCTCTGCCGAAAGCGCTACGGTACCATCGCTCAACGGATATCCGCCTTTCAGCAGGTCATTGATACCGGGAACAAAAGCATCCATCTTGCGCTCGGCAAGCAACGACAGCATCTTCGGAATTTCCACACGGAAAAGGAATGGGTCTACTCCGTCCTGCGGTGTCTGCTTGGCAGGATTCAGCAGCCCGAACGCTACCAGTCCGGCACCTTGCCGCCCTTCATAATAGCCTTCCATAGCAGCCAGCTTCATCGGCTGCTTTTGCGCCACCTGATAGCCCGAGCCATCACCCGTCCAGGCAGAGAGCACAGCGGCACACAGACCTACCCATGCGGCAATCTTTACACTTGCCAGCGCAAATTTCTTCTCGCGCTTCTTCCACAGATACCAGCAGCTTACGCCTACTACAAACACGGCAGCCAGCACCCAGCCGGACAGCACGCTGTGGAAGAACTTGTTGACAGCCATCGGCGAAGTTGCCACAGCCCAGAAGTCCACCATCTCGTTGCGTGCCGTATCGGGATTGAACTCCATACCTACGGGATTCTGCATCCACGCATTGGCAACCAGAATCCACCAGGCAGAAATCGTGGCGCCCAGCCCCGTGAGCCAAGTAGATGCCAGGTGGAAACGCTTGCTCACCTTATCCCAGCCGAAGAACATGACGGCGATAAACGTTGCTTCCATAAAGAAAGCCAAAATACCCTCGATGGCAAGCGGCGCACCGAAGATGTCGCCCACAAACCAACTGTAATTACTCCAATTCGTACCGAATTCAAATTCCAGAATAATACCGGTTGCTACACCAATAGCAAAGTTGATACCGAAAATCTTCATCCAGAATTTGGCAGTACGTTTCCAAAATTCGTCACCCGTACGGTAGTACGCTGTCTCCATGATGCCCATAATTACCGCCAGTCCAAGTGTCAGCGGCACAAAAATCCAGTGATAGATGGCGGTCAAGGCAAATTGGGCTCTCGACCAGTCAATCAGGGAAGTGTCAATGTGTCCAAGCATAAGAATCAAGTTATGAGTTATAAGTTATGAGTTATTAAGTTTTTAAGTTATCGGGTAAGAACAGAGAGACACGGAGAATTTATAAGGGCAAGGAAATAAACTCTGTGTCTCCGTGTTTAGTCGCCCAGACTCCGATGGATAAGCTCATTACTGACATAGCCTTCCTTGTCATCGCCCACCACGGGGGTATTCAGAAACCGTGGGAAGAAGAAAAGGCGGAGAATAAAGAACATGATAAATAACTTCACAAGGATGATAAGCCACAAAGTACGCCCTAACGTCATACTTCGGAAACCTTCCAAATAAAAACGCCAAATATTCACCGCAGTCCGTTTCATGTCGATAAAATTATAATGATTACAAATATAAAATACTTTTATATAAAGAACAAATAAAAAAGTAAAAAGTTGAACAGAAAAAAGAGTTCTCCCATTCATCGGTACAAAAAAGATTTTAGACGAGAAAAATTCTCCCAACGTCTATCACTTTTGCAATCCTTTCTCCACTCCGCTACATTTGCCAATGTAAAACCATAGAATAACGAAGATATGACGAATGTAAAAAGATTGACAGTGATAGCGCTATGTATGGCAAGCTGCATGGGATTGGCCGCCCAAAACGCCACTCCCGCGCAGACTATCGGAAATTCCGAACAGCCTGCCGACAGCCTGGCCGCCCTATGGGACTTGCAGTCGTGCATCGACTATGCCTTACGGCAAAACATCACCATCCGTAAGAACCGCCTCAGTGCGGAAAGTGCCCGGGTAGACGTAAAGGCCGCCCAAGCCGCCCTCTTCCCCAACCTTTCGGCCAGTGTGAACCAGCGTATCGTGAATCGCCCGAAGAGCGAAACAAACACCATCATCGACGGTGACAATATCACCAGCAGCCAGAGCAAGACTTCCTACAACGGTAGCTACGGCATTGATGCCAACTGGACTCTCTACAATGGCGGGAAGCGCCTCAACACCATCAAACAGCAGCAACTGAACCGCCGCATTGCCAAGCTCAGCGTGGCCCAAAGCGAAAACAGCATCGAGGAAAGCATCGCACAGAACTACGTACAGATACTCTACGCCACCGAAGCCGTGAAAGTGAACGAATCTACCCTGAAAGTGAGCCAGGCCGAATGCGAACGCGCCCGCCAGCTTCTTGAAGCAGGAAGCATAGCCAAGAGCGACCTGGCACAACTGGAAGCGCAGGTAAGCACCGACAAGTACCAGTTGGTAACAGCGCAAGCCACCCTGCAAGACTACAAACTACAGCTGAAACAGCTTCTGGAACTGGACGGCGAATCCGAGATGAACCTCTACATCCCCACACTCGGCACGGAAAACGTACTGGCACCCCTGCCCGCCAAGACGGATGTCTATCGCTCAGCCCTCGTGCTTCGTCCGGAGATAGAAGCAGGCAAACTGAACATACAGACATCCGACCTCGACATCAAGATTGCCCGCGCAGGCTATCTGCCTACACTGAGCCTCAGCGCCGGTATCGGAACCAGCCATGCCAATGGCAACGACTTCACCTTCAGCGAGCAGGTAAAGCAGAACTGGAACAACTCGCTGGGCTTCACCGTAAGCGTGCCCATCTTCAGTAACCGGCAGACCAAAAGTGCCGTAGAGAAAGCCAAAATTCAGAAGCAAACCAGTGAGCTGGACTTGCTGGATGCCCAGAAGGCACTGTACAAAACCGTCGAAACCCTCTGGCTCGATGCCAACAGCGCACAGCAACGCTACGTCGCTGCTACGGAGAAACTGAAAAGTACACAAACCAGCTATGAGCTAATCCGGGAACAGTTCAACCTGGGCATGAAGAATACCGTAGAACTGCTGACGGAAAAGAGCAATCTGCTCAACGCACAGCAGGAAACGCTGCAGGCCAAGTACATGGCAATACTGAACATGCAGCTACTGAAGTTTTACCAAGGAAAAAAAATCGAATTATAATACCTTATATATATGAACAAAAAAAGAACCATCCTCATTGCCGTAGCTGCCGTAGTCATAGTGGGCGGCAGCGTATGCCTCTTTGGTGGCGCAAAGGCCAAGCACGGGGTGACCTACGCCACAGCCACCGTCAGTAAAGGCGAGATTGCCGAATCCGTAACCGCCACGGGAACCATCGAACCGGTGACGGAAGTAGAAGTGGGTACCCAGGTGAGCGGTATCATCGACAAGATTTATGTAGACTACAATTCCGTAGTAACCAAAGGCCAGCTCATTGCCGAGATGGACCGCGTGACACTGCAAAGCGAACTCGCTTCGCAACGCGCCGCCTATAACGGTGCAAAGGCCGAGTACGACTACCAGAAGAAACTCTACGAACGCAACAAGACCTTGAACGAAAAGCAGCTCATCGCCACAACGGACTATGAGCAGTCCGTCTATAACTACGAGAAAGCCAAGAGCAACTACGAAAGCAGCCAGGCATCACTGGCAAAGGCCGAACGCAACCTTTCCTATGCCACCATCACCTCTCCCATTGACGGCGTGGTCATCAGCCGCGACGTGGAAGCCGGACAGACCGTAGCTTCCGGATTCGAGACGCCGACACTGTTCACCATCGCTGCCGACCTGACGCAGATGCAAGTTGTGGCCGATGTGGATGAAGCCGACATAGGCGGTGTGGAAGAAGGACAGCGCGCCACATTTACCGTAGACGCCTATCCGAATGACGTGTTTGAAGGAGTAGTCACGCAAATCCGCCTAGGAGATGCCAGCTCAAGCAGCACGTCGAGCACCGGCACCAGCACGGTTGTGACCTACGAAGTAGTCATCTCCGCCCACAACCCGGACCTGAAACTGAAGCCACGTCTGACAGCCAACGTCACCATCTTCACCCTCGACCGCAAAAACGTGCTGTGCGCTCCCGCCCGTGCCCTGCGTTTCAACCCCGAAAAACCGCTTATCGGCGACAATGATATCGTGAAAGACTGCGAAGGGGAACATAAACTCTGGACACGCGAAGGCAACACCTTTACCGCCCATCCGGTGAAAATCGGTATCTCCAACGGAGTCAACACGGAAATCATCAGCGGCATTAACGAAGGTACCGTAGTGGTGACCGAAGCCACCATCGGCAGCCTGCCCGGCAGCGGTGCTCCGGACATGAACAGGGAAGTTCCCGGCGGTGAAAAAAGTCCGTTCATGCCCGGCCCTCCGGGAAGCAAGAAGAAGAACGGAAAATAATATAAAAAAAGAATTATGAACAAAGCAGTCATTGAACTTCAAAATATCAAACGGAACTTCCAGGTGGGAGACGAAACCGTGCATGCCCTGCGCGGCGTCTCGTTCACCATCCACGAAGGCGAGTTTGTCACCATCATGGGCACATCGGGCTCCGGAAAGTCTACTTTGCTGAATACGCTCGGCTGTCTGGACACGCCCACCAGCGGCGAATACCTGCTGGACGGCATCTCCGTACGCACCATGAGCAAGCCTCAACGTGCCGTACTGCGCAACCGTAAAATCGGATTCGTATTCCAAAACTATAACCTGCTGCCCAAAACCACTGCTGTGGAGAATGTAGAGCTACCGCTGATGTACAACTCCTCCGTCTCGGCTTCCGAAAGGCGGAGGCGCGCCATCGAAGCCCTGCAAGCCGTAGGACTGGGAGACCGACTGGAGCATAAGTCCAATCAGATGTCCGGCGGACAGATGCAACGCGTAGCCATCGCCCGCGCCCTGGTGAACAATCCCGCGGTTATCCTGGCAGACGAAGCCACGGGTAATCTGGACACCCGTACCTCTTTCGAGATTCTGGTACTGTTCCAAAAGCTGCATGCCGAAGGACGTACTATCATCTTCGTGACACACAATCCCGAAATAGCCCAGTACAGCAGCCGCAACATCGTGCTGCGCGACGGGCAAATCAAGGACGATACAATCAACACCCATATTCAGAATGCAGCCGAAGCCCTGGCCGCATTACCTAAACAGGAGGAAGACTAATGAACGGAACAAACCTTTTCAAAATAGCCCTGCGAGCCTTGAACAACAACAAGCTGCGCGCATTCCTCACCATGCTGGGCATCATCATCGGCGTGGCGTCCGTCATCACGATGCTTGCCATCGGACAAGGTTCGAAGAAAAGCATCCAAGCGCAAATCTCCGAGATGGGCTCCAACATGATTATGATTCATCCCGGTGCCGACATGCGTGGCGGTGTCCGCCAAGACCCCAGCGCCATGCAGACACTGAAGCTGACCGACTACGAAGCCCTGCGCAACGAAACCAACTTCCTGGCTGCCGTCAGTCCCAATGTCTCCTCCAGCGGACAACTCATCGCCGGCAACAACAACTACCCCTCCTCTGTGAGCGGCGTCGGTACGGATTATCTCGAAATCCGGCAGCTCAGCGTAGAGAACGGCGAAATGTTTACCGAAGCCGACATACAGACCTCCGCCAAGGTGTGCGTCATCGGAAAGACCATCCGGGACAATCTCTTCCCCGGTGGAGAAGACCCCGTAGGACGTATCATACGCTTCAACCAAATTCCCTTCCGCGTGGTGGGCGTGCTGAAGTCCAAAGGCTACAACTCCATGGGCATGGACCAGGACGATGTCGTGCTTGCCCCTTACAGCACCGTGATGAAACGCCTGCTGGCACAGACCTATCTCAGCGGTATCTTCGCCTCTGCCCTTACCGAGCAGATGACAGACAATGCCACCGGCGAAATTACCGGGATACTACGCCGCAACCACAAGCTGAAGGAGAGTGACGATGACGACTTCACCATCCGCAGCCAGCAGGAACTCAGCACCATGCTGAACTCCACCACCGACCTGATGACCACGTTGCTTGCCTGCATCGCCGGCATCTCGCTCGTTGTGGGCGGCATCGGCATCATGAACATCATGTATGTATCGGTGACGGAACGCACGCGCGAAATCGGTCTACGCATGAGTGTAGGCGCACGCGGTGTCGACATCTTGAGCCAGTTCCTCATCGAAGCCATTCTTATCAGCATCACTGGAGGCATTATCGGCGTCATCATAGGCTGCGGCGCCAGTTGGATAGTGAAAAGCGTTGCCCACTGGCCCATCTTCATACAGCCATGGAGCGTATTCCTCTCCTTCGCCGTATGTACCGTTACCGGTGTGTTCTTCGGTTGGTATCCCGCCAAGAAGGCTGCGGACCTCGACCCGATAGAAGCCATACGCTACGAATAACCAGTCTTCCTCTTGTCGGACATTAGGAAAGAACTTTCTATGTATTAGGAAAAAACTTTCTGCCAACAAGAAGAAAAGTTATGCGGAACTAAAGATAATCTCTATCCCAAGCCTTGGGATAGACATCCGCAAGCTGGGGACACATATCCGCAACCTTGGAATACATATCCGCAACCTGCGAACAAGGAAAAGCTCTACAGGTGTTGCGGATGTTTTCAATATCCATATAAAAATATTATCTTTGTGTCATGATGAAACTGCAACTTCCCAACCCACGCCGCTGTGGCATCGAAATCCTGATACACATCATAGGCTGGGGAATCATATTCGGTTTCCCCTTTCTGATGATGACGCGAAGCGGATTCAACATCACCTGGATGGACTATCTGCGCCACGGCAGTGTCATCCCCCTCTCCTTTCTCATCGTGTTCTACGTAAACTATTGTTTCCTGATTCCACGATACTTGTTCGAAGGACGCATCAAGCAGTATCTGCTGCTCAACGCACTGCTGATTATCTGTATCACCGCCGGTGCCCACCTATGGCAAGAATACATGTTTCAGACACACGCCCACGATGATAAAGGCAGCAAACGCATAGGACCTCCCAAATGGATATTCATCCTGCGCGATGCCTTCTCCATGATACTGACCATAGGGCTAAGTGCCGCCATCAAGATGAGCGGACGCTGGGTACAGATGGACGCTGCCCGCCGGGAAGCCGAGAAAAGCCGCACGGAAGCCGAGCTGAAAAACCTGCGCAACCAACTCAACCCGCATTTCCTGCTCAACACGCTGAACAACATCTACGCCCTCATCGCCTTCGATGCCGACAAGGCACAAACCGCTGTCCAGGAACTGAGCCGGTTGCTGCGCCATGTGCTGTACGACAACCAGCAGAGCTTCGTCACCCTGAACAAGGAGATGGACTTTATCCGCAACTACATCGAACTGATGCGCATCCGTCTCTCCTCCAACGTCACTGTGGAAACAAAGATAGACATCCGGCCGGACAGTCGTACGGAAATAGCTCCGCTCATCTTCATCTCTCTAATAGAGAATGCCTTCAAGCATGGCATCTCCCCTACCGAGCCCAGCTATATCCGCATCCACTTCAGTGAAAGTCCCGGAGAGATATGCTGCGAAATAACCAACAGCTACCATCCCAAAAGCATGGCAGACAAAAGCGGAAGCGGCATCGGTCTGGAACAGGTACGCAAGCGTCTGGAACTGACCTATCCCGGTCATTACGGCTGGCAGCAGGAAGTGAGCGAAGACATGAAAGAGTATAAATCGATTTTAATTATAAAAATATGAATCTGAAGTGTGCCATTGTAGACGACGAACCTCTTGCTTTGGGGCTTCTGGAAAGCTACGTCAACAAGACCCCGTTTCTGGAGTTGGCCGGTAAATATTCCAGTGCCGTGCAAGCCATCAAGGAATTGCCCGAAAAGCACGTCGACCTGCTTTTCCTCGACATCCAGATGCCCGAACTGAACGGACTCGAATTTTCAAAGATGGTCGATTTCAATACCCGCATTGTTTTCACCACCGCCTTCGACCAATATGCCATAGACGGTTACAAGGTCAATGCGCTGGATTACTTGCTGAAACCCATCTCCTACGTTGACTTTCTGCAGGCTGCCCACAAGGCTGTGCAATGGTTCGAATTGCTGCAACAGCCGAAGGAAGAGATTCGGAGCATCTTCGTAAAGAGCGAGTATAAGCTGGTGCAAATCGAACTGAGTAGAATTCTGTACATAGAGGGGTTGAAAGACTATCTTAAAATCTACGAGGAGGACTCTCCCAAGCCTGTCTTGTCTTTAATGAGCATGAAGGCAATGGAGGAACTCCTGCCTGCCTCGCGTTTCATGCGCGTCCACCGTTCCTACATTGTCCAAAAGGAAAAAATACGCATCATAGACCGTGGTCGCATCGTATTCGGGAAGAATTATATCCCGGTAAGTGACAGCTACAAACAAGCTTTTCAGGATTTTTTAGACCGAAGAAGCTAGAAAAATCGACCAATCCATCGATAAAATCAGGAAAAACGTCGATTTATCATAGAATCCTTTTGCATATTAAAATATGTTTTTTTATCTTTGCACCGAACAGATAGGAGTTGTGAAACTCCCCCAATAGAATAGTTTAGTTAAGTCTAGTTTAGTTTTTGTGTGAAGCACTTCCTCCGTGAGCGAACGTTGGAAGTGCTTTTATTTTAGGTGTATCAAGCACTTACGAAAAAAGCAGATTTCCATCATTTCGCAGCAGGTTGCAAAATTTGATTGTCGGACAATCTCCCCCCATTGGCCCAGACATCGAGAAACAATTCCACACGCTCGGCATGATGGGCCACATAAGCTGCCGGACCGGTGGCATCCCCGGAATCAAGAATATTGCGGACTACATCCGCCTTATTCTTACCGGTAATAAGGAAAATAAGATGCTTCGCAGCAAACAAAAGGCAGCCGGTCATGGCTATGCGTTTCTGCCCATTATAAGGATTGACACTCACCTCATAAGGATGAAAGGAAGAAAGCAGATATTCCTGGCCCGGAAAGATAGAGGAAGTATGCCCGTCATCTCCTGCACCGAGCAAAACGACATCGAAAGCAGGAAATCCGCCCAAAAGCGGAACCGTACGGCAAACCAGTGTCGAATAGTTCTTTGCCTCAATCTCCGGGCAGTTCACTCCATAAATAGGGTGAACGTATTCATCGGGCATGCCCACTTCCTCCAACAGCAAACGGCGCATGGTACCATAATTGCTCTCATAATCCTCTGCCTGTACACACCGTTCATCCACCCAGTAAATCCGCATCCGCATCCAAGGAGTCGCCTCCTTGTACTCGTTAGCCCAAATGCTAAACATCAGCGAAGGAGTAGTTCCCCCGCTGAATGCAAAATAAAAGGTCTTTTCCGGCTCACGCTCCATCATCGCAATCAAATGTTCAATCAACGCATGTGCCGTAGCTGTATCCGAATGATAAACATAACTTTTCATAACTCGCAATATTCATCAGTATTAGTCAAATTCTTACACGGATTAGTCCACTCAGCACCATGTTCGCGCATCATCTCTTCACTCTCCAAAGGTCCCCAAGTACCTGCGGGATACCCATATAAAGGAGCATCCGTATGCTCTTTCCAATAACGCAACACGGGATCGAAAAAGCGCCATGAAGCCTCTACCGCGTCGCTGCGGGTAAAGAGTGTAGGGTCACCTTGTATGCAGTCCTCTATCAGACGGGCATAGGCATCACCAGTAGGCAGCCCGCCCAACTGGTCATAACTGAAGTCCATCATCACCTGCTTCACGTCAAATCCGGGTCCGGGAGTCTTCATGCCGAATTTCAATACAATGCCTTCATTGGGTTGCAGGCGCAGAATCAGCTTATTCGCACGAGGACAGTGTCCACCCTCGCAATGGAACATCTGATGAGGCGTCTCACGAAAATGTACAACAATTTCAGTCACCTTTGTCGGCATCTGTTTGCCGGTACGGATATAGAAAGGAACCCCCTTCCACCGCCAATTGTCGATACCGATTTTCATGGCAATATACGTTTCGGTACGCGAATCGGGTGCCACGTTCTTCTCTTCTCTATACCCGGCTTTCGAGCCCGAAGCCGTATATTGTCCACGGACAATGTGTTCCTCCAAATCCTCCTCTGTCAAGGGAGCCAATGACTCATAGACCTTCACCACCTCGTTGCGGAAATTATCTGCATTGAAAATGGCAGGCGGCTCCAATGCAGTAAGTGCCACAAGCTGTATGAGATGGTTTTGCACCATATCACGCAAGGCTCCGGCACCTTCATAAAATCCGCCCCGTCCTTCGATACCCAGATTCTCTACGGCTGTAATCTCCACATAGTCTATATAATTACGGTTCCATAACGGTTCGAAGATTCCGTTGGCAAAACGGAAGGCGAGAATGTTCTGCGCCGTTTCCTTACCCAGAAAATGGTCGATACGATAAATCTGATGTTCCTTGAAAACCGAAGCATAAATACGATTCAGCTTTCCGGCCGACTCCAAATCGTAACCGAACGGCTTTTCAACAATGATACGTGTATCAGGACGGTTTAGACCGGCAGCCTTCAAATGCAAGGGAATGACACCGTACAAGGAAGGTGGAGTAGCCAGATAAAACAGCAGGTTATCCGGCTTCTTCTCACCGGTAAACTCCTGTAAGCGTCCATCCAGCAGATGATAGCCTTCGACCTGGGCAGGATCTAATGCCAAGTAATGCAGATGACTGCAAAAATCCTTCATTCTATCTTCCACCTGCTCTTTGGAAGCTACGAACTTACCCAATTCACTCATTATATATTCTTGGTAGCGGGCATCCGTATACTCGGTACGCCCTATCCCCAAAATGGTGAATCCTTCCGGCAACCGCCCGCCATTATATAAAGTATAGAGTGCCGGCATCAGTTTACGCTTCGTCAAGTCGCCCGAAGCGCCGAATATAACAATCACTAGTTTCTTCATTATCCGCTTCCCTTTCTCACACATTGTACGTACCCGATTTCGTGTCTCCTCCGTGTCCCGTCCAATTTTCATGGAAAAACTGTCCACGCAACTCGTCTGTCCTTTCAAAGGCATGTGCACCAAAATAGTCACGTTGCGCCTGAATCATATTGGCAGGCAACTTGACAGACACCAGGGAATAGAAATAATTCAAGGCAGACGAAAATGCAGGCACCGGAAGTTCCTCTTTCATGGATTGTGCCACCAGATGTTTCCAGCCGGAAAGCAACAGCTGCATTTCATTTTTGAAATAAGGAGCCAACAGCAGATGTTTGGGCTTGTCTTTTGCCTCGAAAGCCGTAGCTATGTCGTTTAGGAAAATACTACGGATGATGCAGCCGCCCCGCCACATGCGTGCGATGGATGCCAAATCGAGGTTCCAGGCAAAAGCGTCGGATGCACGCTGCAACACGGCGAATCCTTGGGCGTATGACACTAATTTGGAAGCATAGAGTGCGGAATAGATATCCTTCACCATCTCCGACTTGTTGTACACCGCCTGCGAGCGTCGGCATACAAATTGCTTGGAAGCCGTTTCGCGCAGACCTTTCTGTACCGATAAACTACGTTCGAACACAGCCGTAGCAATCAGCCCCAACGGCATGCCCAGCTCCATTGCATTAATGACAGACCACTTACCCGTACCTTTCTGTCCGGCGGTATCCAATATCTTGTCTATCAAGTAACCTCCCGATCTGTCCTTATGACGCAGTATATTGGCAGTAATTTCAATGAGATAGCTACGCAACTTACCCTCATTCCAATCAGCAAAGATTTCCGCCATCTGTCCATTGTCCAACCCCAGCAGATTCTTCATCACCCAATAAGCTTCGGCAATGAGCTGCATATCTCCATATTCGATACCGTTATGTATCATCTTGACAAAATGACCCGAACCGGCAGGACCAATCCACTGGCAACACGGAGTACCGTCAGATGCTTTTGCCGCAATACTCTGCAGGATAGGTTTCACCTCAGGCCAGGCACTTTCAGAGCCTCCAGGCATGATAGAAGCGCCGTTCAGCGCTCCTTCCTCTCCACCGGAAACTCCGGTTCCCACAAAACGGAAGCCTTTCTTTTCGGCCAATGCCACACGCCGATTAGTGTCCTCATAATTGGAATTACCACCGTCAATCAGGATATCCCCTTCGGACAAATGGGGAAACAGCTGTTCCATCAGCTCATCCACTGCACTGCCGGCACGAACCATCATCATTATTTTGCGAGGTGTGGCAATGGAAGTTACGAATTCGGCTATGTCTGTATAGCCTTCAATGCTTTTCCCTTTGGCGCGGCCGTTCACAAAACGTACCACTACTCCTTCTTCCACTCCCGGAACCGTACGATTATATACCGAAACATTCCATCCCCTATCTGCCATATTGAGAGCCAAATTCTCTCCCATCACGGCTAGACCGACAAGTCCAATGTCTGTTTTATTTAGATTTTCCATATTGATGCAAATTCTATTTTTCCATGGAAACAAAATGCTAATAGCATTTGTTCGTATGAATTACGAAAATAAAATAGTACTTTTGCCAGCGAAAGCCTATTTTTCAACCAGACAGAAAACCAATGCCTATGAAGAACTTCCACATCGGACTATTGCCACGCATCATCATTGCCATTATTTCAGGTATACTTTTTGGAAATTTCCTACCCGCTTCGCTGGTGCGGTTGTTCGTAACATTCAATGCTATTTTCAGTGAATTCCTGAACTTCTGCATTCCCCTCATCATTGTGGGACTGGTCACGATTGCCATTGCCGACATCGGCAAAGGGGCCGGGCGGATGCTGGTGATTACGGCGCTCATCGCTTACGGAGCCACCTTGTTCTCCGGTTTTCTCTCCTACTTCACCGGCATGACAGTATTCCCTTCCCTGATAGCCCCCGGAATACCGTTGGAAAAAATCAGCGAGTCGCAAGGTATCCTTCCCTATTTTTCAGTGGGCATCCCACCGTTGATGAATGTAATGACCGCACTCGTACTTGCCTTCACGCTGGGACTGGGCTTGGCACAACTGAAAAGTGAGGCGCTGAAAAATGCGGCGCGCGATTTTCGAGAAATTATCATCCGCACAATCAGTGCAGTGATATTACCACTGCTTCCCATCTATATTTTCGGTATTTTCCTCAACATGACACACAACGGGCAAGTATTCGGTATCTTGATGGTATTTATTAAGATAATCGGTGTAATCTTCCTGCTTCACATCTTCCTCCTGATATTCCAATATAGCATTGCGGCACTGTTTGTCCACAAAAACCCTCTCAAGCTATTGGGACGGATGATGCCTGCCTACTTCATGGCGCTGGGCACTCAATCCAGTGCCGCCACTATCCCCGTAACGCTGGAACAGACCCGGAAAAACGGTGCCTCTGCCGACATCGCCGGATTCGTCATCCCACTTTGCGCCACAATCCATTTGTCGGGAAGTACATTAAAGATTGTGGCATGTGCCCTGGCACTGATGATAATGCAAGGCATGCCCCATGATTTCTCTCTATTTGCAGGCTTCATCTTCATGCTGGGCATCACTATGGTGGCCGCTCCGGGAGTACCGGGAGGTGCCATCATGGCATCACTGGGCATTCTGCAATCCATGCTGGGCTTTGACGAGTCGGCACAAGCACTGATGATTGCGCTATACATAGCGATGGACAGCTTCGGCACAGCCTGCAATGTTACAGGCGACGGAGCAATTGCATTGATTATCGACAAAGTGATGGGAAAGAAATAGTTTATATTTTGCCATCTCGTGAAAAATAGCGAATATTGCAGTCTGAAAAGACATAATAACAAAAAGCATACATTATGAAGAAAGCTCTTATCTCCGGCATTACCGGGCAGGACGGTTCGTTCCTTGCCGAATTCCTCCTGCAGAAAGGATATGAAGTGCACGGTATCCTGCGTCGCTCTTCCTCCTTCAACACCGGCCGCATTGAGCACCTCTACTTCGATGAATGGGTACGCGACATGAAACAGAAACGTACCATCAATCTGCACTATGGAGACATGACGGACTCCAGTTCTCTGATTCGCATCATCCAGAGTGTGCAACCGGACGAAATATATAATCTTGCCGCCCAAAGCCATGTCAAAGTATCCTTCGACGTACCCGAATATACCGCTGAAACCGATGCTGTAGGCACCCTGCGCATGCTCGAAGCCGTACGCATCCTCGGTATGGAGAAGAAGACACGCATCTACCAGGCCTCCACTTCCGAGCTCTTTGGAAAAGTGCAGGAAGTGCCGCAAAGCGAAACGACCCCGTTCTATCCCCGCAGCCCCTATGGCGTAGCCAAACAGTATGGCTTTTGGATTACAAAAAACTATCGCGAAAGCTATGGCATGTTTGCCGTAAACGGCATACTCTTCAACCACGAGAGCGAACGTCGCGGTGAAACCTTCGTGACAAGAAAAATCACACTGGCGGCCGCCCGCATCGCTCAAGGTCTTCAAGACAAGCTGTATTTAGGCAATCTGGATGCCCGGCGCGACTGGGGGTATGCCAAAGACTACATAGAGTGCATGTGGCTCATCCTACAGCACGACACTCCCGAAGACTTCGTCATTGCCACCGGAGAGATGCATACCGTACGCGAATTTGCGACGCTTGCATTCCGGGAGGCAGGCATCACTCTACGCTGGGAAGAGCAGGGAGTGAACGAGAAAGGTATCGACACACAGACCGGCAAAGTCCTCGTGGAAGTCGACCCAAAATATTTCCGGCCTGCCGAAGTGGAACAGTTACTGGGAGACCCCACCAAAGCAAGAACATTGCTAGGATGGAACCCGAAGCAGACCAGTTTTGAAGAGTTGGTACGCATCATGGTAGAGCACGACATGAAATTCGTGAAAAAGTTGTATTTAAGAAGCAAAGAGCTTTGAATGGCCAAACAAATTTTCAGATAACAATGTTAGACAAAAATGCCAAAATATATGTAGCAGGCCACCGGGGGTTGGTAGGTTCTGCCATCTGGAAGAATCTTCAGGAGAAAGGATATACCAACCTCGTCGGCAAGACCCACAAAGAGCTCGATTTGCTCGACGGAGTTGCCGTACGCCGCTTCTTCGACGAGGAGCAGCCTGAATATGTATTCCTTGCCGCCGCCTTTGTGGGCGGCATCATGGCCAATAATATCTATCGTGCCGATTTTATCTACAAGAACCTGCAGATACAGCAGAATGTCATCGGCGAAAGTTTCCGTCACGGAGTGAAAAAGCTCCTCTTTCTGGGTAGTACCTGCATCTATCCCCGTGACACCGAACAGCCGATGAAGGAAGACGCACTCCTCACCTCTCCGCTGGAATACACCAACGAGCCCTATGCCATTGCCAAAATAGCCGGACTGAAAATGTGCGAAAGCTTCAATCTTCAGTACAGTACGAACTACATTGCCGTGATGCCCACCAACCTTTATGGCCCCAACGACAATTTCGACCTGGAACGCAGCCACGTACTCCCCGCCATGATACGCAAGATACACCTTGCCCACCACCTGAAACAAGGTGACTGGGATGCCGTACGCCACGACATGAACTTGCGTCCGGTGGAAGGCATCAACGGCGACAGCAGCAAAGAGGACATTCTGAATATTCTCCAGAAATACGGCATCAGCGAAGAAGAAGTGAAATTATGGGGTACCGGCACCCCCTTGCGCGAATTCCTCTGGAGCGAGGAGATGGCAGATGCCAGCGTCTTCGTCATGGAACACGTCAACTTCAAGGATACCTTCAAACCGGACGACAAGGAAATCCGCAACTGCCACATCAATATTGGTACGGGAAAAGAAATCACCATCCGCCAATTGGCAGAGCTGATTGTAAACACCGTAGGCTATCAAGGCCGTTTGGCTTTCGATACCTCCAAACCAGATGGAACCATGCGCAAACTGACTGATCCCGGCAAACTACATGCATTGGGCTGGCATCATAAGATTGACATTGAAGAAGGCGTACAACGTATGTACAACTGGTATTTGAAGGGATGATTATCCCTTCGCCTTTTTTCTAAGAAAACTCATAAATCCCCTTTTCAAACGCATGGAGATTCTTTTACAAAAATTCAGACAATTCAACGGACTTACCATATCACGGCCTTCTGAACCTAAATAACTCGGTAGGAAGGCCGTTTATCTCATTCCATAGCAGATACAAACAAAAAATCCGGTGTGTTTGTCCCAGTCCAGTCCTTTAACTACTAACAGAGCGAAGTAACAACTCTCTCTAACTTCTGCAAATGAAAAAGCCGTGTGCATAAAGAGCTATTTTCCTTATAAAAATTTGCTTTCTATATATAAACTCTTATATTTGCACAATCTTCAACTAAATGTGCAATTAATATTATGGAACAAAGTTTTATCACTTATATAGAGAATAGCATAAAGAAAAATTGGGATTTAGATGCTCTGACCGATTACAAGGGAGCAACCCTGCAATATAAGGACGTAGCCCGGAAAATAGAAAAGTTGCATATTATTTTTGAGGCAAGCGGCATCAAGAAAGGCGATAAGATTGCCGTTTGTGGCCGCAACAGTTCCCACTGGGGGGTAACGTTCCTCGCAACATTGACCTACGGTGCGGTAATCGTCCCCATCCTTCACGAATTCAAGGCAGACAATATACACAACATCGTGAACCATTCCGAAGCCAAACTGCTTTTTGTAGGCGATCAGGTTTGGGAGAACCTCAATGAAAGTGCCATGCCGCTACTGGAGGGTATCATGATGATGACAGACTTCTACATCCTTGTCTCCCGTAGCGAAAAGTTGGACTATGCCCGAGAACATCTCAACGAGATGTTCGGCAGGAAATACCCCAAGAACTTCCGCAAGGAACATGTCGGTTACCACAAGGACCAGCCCGACGAACTGGCAGTCATCAACTATACATCCGGTACCACTAGTTATTCCAAAGGAGTGATGCTACCCTACCGCAGCTTGTGGTCAAATACCACTTTCGCTTTCGAAGTATTGCCGCTAAAATCCGGTGACAAGATTGTCTCCATGTTGCCAATGGCGCACATGTACGGACTTGCATTCGAGTTTCTGTATGAATTCGCCGTAGGTTGCCACATCTTCTTCCTCACCCGCATGCCCAGCCCAAAAATTATTTTCCAAGCTTTCACCGAAGTGAGGCCTAACCTGATTGTGGCTGTCCCGCTCATTATCGAAAAGATTATAAAGAAGAGTGTACTGCCCAAGCTGGAAACTCCTGCCATGAAATTGTTACTTAAAGTACCCATCATTAACGACAAGATAAAAGCGACCGTACGTGAACAAATGATACAGGCCTTTGGCGGTAACTTTGCAGAAATAATTGTAGGAGGAGCTGCCTTCAACCAGGAAGTGGAGCAGTTCCTAAAGATGATAGATTTCCCCTATACGGTAGGCTATGGAATGACGGAATGTGGTCCCATCATCTGTTACGAGGATTGGACTCGCTTCAAATCCGGTTCCTGCGGAAAGGCCGCACCGCGCATGGAAGTGAAAATTCTCTCACCCGACCCCGAAAATATTCCGGGAGAAATCGTCTGCCGTGGCCACAATGTAATGTTGGGTTACTACAAGAACGAAGAAGCCACCATGCAGGTACTTGACAAAGACGGCTGGCTGCACACCGGAGACCTTGCCCTAATGGATGCTGAAGGCAACATAACCATCAAGGGACGCAGCAAGAACATGCTCCTCGGCCCAAGCGGTCAGAATATCTACCCGGAAGAAATAGAAGACAAGCTGAACAATATGCCGTATGTGGCCGAAAGCATCATCGTGCAGCAAAATGAGAAACTTGTAGGTCTGGTGTACCCCGACTTCGATGATGCCTTTGCCCATGGTCTGAGCAATGACGACATCGAACGCGTCATGGAAGAAAATCGTGTGGCGCTGAATGCAGAACTGCCCACATACAGCCAAATATTCAAGATGAAAATCTATCCTGAAGAATTTGAAAAAACGCCGAAAAAATCTATCAAGCGCTTCTTATATCAGGAGGCCAAAGAATAACGTAAAAAGGCATTGAACAACAAGCTATCTAACCCTTTCTAAATTATTATCCAAATGGGAAACGAATTATTATTATCCGCCATGCTTCCAATATGCGGAATGGCGGGAGAAGCGTATGGCATGCCGTCTGGGGATGTTGTACCTGCTCCAGAAGAGCAACCGAACATCATTCTGTTCCTAGTGGACGACATGGGATGGCAAGACACCTCCCTCTCCTTTTGGACGCAGCGTACCAAGTACAACGATACGTACCATACTCCTAATATGGAACGAATGGCCACACAAGGCAAAATGTTTACGCAGGCCTATGCATGCAGCATCAGTTCACCTACGCGTGTCAGCCTTTTTACGGGAATGAATGCCGCTAGGCACCGAGTTACCAGTTGGACTCTCCGTAAGAACACTACCCATGAACAACCGGACTCGGTCATGATTTATCCGGAATGGAACGTTAACGGCATTTGTCAAGAGCCGGGCGTGGAACGGACTACACAAGTCACCTCCCTGGCCGAAGTGCTCAAAGCCCACGGCTATCATACCATTCATTGCGGAAAAGCCCACTTCGGTGCTGAAGGCACTCCCGGAGCTGACCCGTTGAAAATGGGGTTTGAGGTGAACATAGCCGGACATGCCGCCGGTTCACCTGCCAGTTACTATGGCCAGGAGAATTTCGGCAATAGAACAGACGGTAGAAGCCCCCTAGCTGCCGTACCCGGTCTGGAGAAATATTATGGCACCGACACTTTCCTAAGTGAAGCCCTTACCATAGAGGCCATGAAGGCACTGGATAATGCACAGCAGACTGACAAGCCGTTCTTTCTATACATGGCACACTATGCCATCCATACCCCTATACAACCTGACATGCGTTTTTACCAGAAATATCTGGACAAAGGCCTTTCTCCGGTAGAAGCTGCCTACGCCACTCTCATTGAGGGCATGGACAAAAGCCTGGGAGACATCATGGACTATCTGGACAAAAACAACCTGACGGAAAACACTATCCTCATCTTCATGTCCGACAATGGCGGCTTGGCGGCCCACACTCGTACCGGACAACTACATGTCCAGAACTATCCGCTCAACAGCGGCAAAGGCTCTGCCTACGAAGGAGGCATACGTGAACCGATGATTGTCCGCTGGCCGGGCATCGTGGCTCCCCAAACCCAATGCGACCATTATCTGATGATAGAGGACTTTTTCCCCACCATCCTTGAGATGGCAGGCGTCGACAACTATACAACTGTACAACAACGCGACGGTATCAGTTTTATGCCGCTGCTCACCGGAAAAGGTGAAATGAAAAAGCGTGATATCTACTGGCATTATCCCAATAGTTGGGGACCTTCCGGTCCGGGCATTGGAGCCACTTGCTCCATCCGTTCGGGCGAGTGGAAACTGGTGTACTATTTCGGTGACGGTAGACGAGAACTTTTCAACATCCCCGCTGACATCAGTGAGAAGCATGATATGGCCCAAGAAAAGCCTGAAGTTGTCAAAGAGCTATCACGAAAACTAAGTAATTACCTCCGGTCTGTGAATGCGCAGCGCCCTCTGTTGCGTGCCACCCGCCAACCAGCTCCCTGGCCGGACGAAATATAAAAAAGTATGAAACGAAACCTTTCACTCCTCCTTATGTCTCTGCTTTTTGCAGGGACAACTCTTGCCCAAGAACATAATCCGGGCAGCGTACAGCCGGACACAATTCAAAAATCCTCCGAAAATACTTTCCGAAAACAACGCTCTTCACGAACAGACCATGGCCCGGTAGGTATCAATATCTCCCTATGGAAAAACATCTCTACACAGCGGACTGATACCGTAGGAAGCACTTGCTTCAATCTTGGTGTGTTTTCCTCCATGAACCGTCTGAATGGCCTCGGCATGAATATTCTTGGTAGTGTAACCGGCAGAAATGTAAACGGTATGCAGATGGCAGGTCTGTCAAATATGGTGGGAGGAAGCATGCGAGGCATACAGATAGCGGGAATTACCAACATCAATGGCAACAACCTCATCGGAGTATCCGTCTCGGGACTGGTAGGTATCACCGGAAATCATGCGCAAGGCGTCATCATTTCCGGTCTGGCAAACATCAGTGGGGACTATAATCGCGGTGCCTCCATAGGCGGCTTGTTGAATATCAGCGGAGAAGGTGCTTCCGGTATACACTTTGCCGGACTCGCCAGTATTTCCGGCGGAAATTTCAAAGGTTTTTCAGGAGCCGGCCTGCTAAGTGTAGTCGGTGAAGACTTGAATGGCATGCAAATGTCCGCCTTTGCCAACATCACTGCCGGAGATATTACCGGTGTTCAGGTTTCCGGCCTGGGCAATGTGGTGGGAGGTACAGCCCAAGGATTGCAAATAGGTGCTGCCAATATGGCTATACGTGCCCAAGGGCTTCAAATAGGGCTATTCAACTACTACAAAGAAAAATTAGACGGTTTCCAATTGGGATTAGTCAATGCCAATCCCCAAACGAAAGTTCAACTGATGTTGTTTGGTGGTAATGCCACCAAGCTGAATGTGGGTACCCGTTTCAAGAACCGGCTCTTCTATACCATCCTCGGTGGCGGTACCCATTATCTGGATTTTGGCGACAAGTTTTCCGCTGCCCTCTTCTACCGTGCCGGTCTTGAATTACCGCTCTACAAACAGCTGTTCATCAGCGGAGATTTGGGATACCAACATATAGAAACCTTCAAAAACAAAAACTACGGCATTCCGGCACGTCTCTATGCCCTCCAAGCACGTGTCAATCTAGAATACCACCTGACCGACCGCTTTGGCTTATTCCTCACCGGCGGTTATGGCGGCAGCCGCTACTACACCCAAGGGAAAACCTATGACAAAGGCATCATTGTGGAGGGCGGAGCAACGATACTGAAATTATAAGAGATAGGGATAAAGGGATAAGGATTAGGGGTAAACGATGAACAGCAAGCCCTCATCCTTAATCCCCCAATTATTGTTTCTCCTTAATCAGCCCCGTCCTATATGCCACCAGCAACTTCATCAAATCCTGAATCTGCGTAACAAGTTCACTCCCCTTGTCCGTATCCTTTACCATCATACGCTGCGAATTGAATTCGACAACCAGTGTTGTAGACTTTATGTCCTGCCCTTCTTCAATAGCTTTCTGACGACTTTGAAACGGTTCATGCTGTACCAGCTGTAAGCCGTGGGAATGATATACCAGCGTATATCCCGCAATTCCCGTTTCCGGCTGATAGGCTTTTGAGAAACCACCGTCAATCACCAGCAGCTTACCATCCGCTTTGATAGGTTTTTCGCCCTTAATGGTCTTTACCGGCACATGCCCGTTGATGATATGCGAGTGTGATCCCGGCCTCACACCGAACTCTTCAAGAATGCGGTCACACACCGCTGCCTCATTGCGTAGGGCATAGTAATGTCCTTTCGTCTCTTTATGCAATGTTGTGTCGGCCACAAAATAGCGTTCAAAAGTAGCCATCTTATCTTTATCGAAGGAAGGGGCATCCGGTCCGCACCACATGTACCATACATAATCCAGTGCAAACTGTTTCTCTTCCGAACCATCCTCGTCAAAATAAGCGGTACGTATCAGCTGGTCGGTCTTTTGCAGCAACTTGTACCCCCAATATTCCTTTTTGCCGATGTGAACATGCTTGAAACTTCCATCTGCATTCAGAGGCACGGAAGCGTGATAAAGTAGATTACTGTTACACACCAGATACATGCCGCCATACGTAAACAAGCAACGCATGTGCTTCTTCATTTTCTCACTGTTCATGAAAGAAGAATGAATCCGGTGCACCAATTCGCGCTCTTCGTCCGACAGCCGATACGGATCCGCCGGGTCTATGGTAGGAAAATTCACATCGCGCAATGGATACTCCTTGCCTTCGTATACAAACACGCCACGCTCGAAGTCCACCAGATGCAGCAGTTTCCGGTTCTCCATACCGAATTCAGGACGACGGCTGATGATTTCCGCTTCCAATTTCAACTGGATAACCGTAATCGCCTTGTGCATCTGTGTAATCAGCCGTAAGGTCTTCTCATTGTATTCCGCATCGGCAAAGTTCATTTTCGGTGCGAAAATGGTACAAGGGTCATCCGCATAGGTATCCATGGCAAACGTCGCAAGCGGCAACAGATTGATGCCATAACCATCCTCCAGCGTTGCCAAATTGGCATAACGCATCGACATACGGATTACGTTGGCAATACAGGCATCATTACCCGATGCGGCACCCATCCACAGAATATCGTGGTTACCCCATTGAATATCGAAATTATGATAATCGCAGAGAGTATCCATGATAATATGCGCACCCGGTCCGCGGTCGTATATATCGCCCACGATATGCAGCGAGTCGATGGTCAGACGCTGGATAAGGTTGCACATCGCCACAATAAAGTCATCCGCACGCTTCGTAGAGATAATGGTACTGATTATGACATTGATATAGGCATGTTTGTTGGGTTCAATGCTCGATTCGTGCAACAACTCTTGAATGATATATGAGAACTCTGCCGGAAGTGCCTTGCGTACTTTCGAACGGGTATATTTGGACGAAACGTTCTGGCATACTTTTACCAACTGGTTCAGAGTTATCAAATACCAGTCATCCAAGTCTTTTTCCTGCTCCTTGATAAGTTGCAACTTCTCTTCCGGATAATAAATTAACGTACAGATTTCCTTCTTCTCACTTTCGCGCAGTGTATGCCCGAATATTTCGTTCACCTTACGTTTCACTGCCCCCGATGCATTCTTCAGCACATGTTGAAAAGCCTCATACTCGCCATGAATATCCGTCAGAAAATGCTCTGTACCTTTCGGCAGATTCAGAATAGCCTCCAGATTGATGATTTCCGTACTGGCATCAGCAATGGTAGGAAAACTACGTGATAATAATTGCAAATAACGCAAGTCATTAACAATACTTTCCGGAGTTATATTTCCCATAGTTATTTAATTGATAGTTGATAATTGATAATGTCCTTCATTCCCCAGTATCCGTTATCCATTAATGAAAAACATGAGAAGCACTTGGGCTATGATTACCCGTAGAAACATGCACATCGGATAAACCGTAGCGTATGCCACTGACGGATTGTCTCCCGGAATGGTGTCGTTGGCGTAGTTTAGCGCCATGGGGTTTGCCATACTTCCGCACAACATACCTGCCA
The DNA here is from genome assembly GCF_024704895.1 of Bacteroides muris (ex Fokt et al. 2023). Taxonomy (NCBI): domain Bacteria; kingdom Pseudomonadati; phylum Bacteroidota; class Bacteroidia; order Bacteroidales; family Bacteroidaceae; genus Bacteroides; species Bacteroides muris (ex Fokt et al. 2023). The sequence continues at coordinate 80,005 of NZ_JAMZEE010000015.1, forward strand.
TTGTTCCGAAATCTATCTTCAGCCACTTGAAAGTGACGATACCCATAATCAATACCGGAACCACAGTCAATGCAAAGCCTGTGGCAATCCATAACAGTCCTTCCGGCCGGAATACCGTATCGAAGAAATGGGCACCCGCATCCAGTCCTAGGCAAGCCAGATAAAGAGACAATCCCAATGCACGGAGCATCAGGTTTGCACTGCGCGTAGTATAGGTCACCATGTGCATCCTCGGACCGAATGTCCCGATAAGAATACCTACGATGATAGGACCTCCTGCCAGTCCAAGCCGCACGGGAGCACTGATACCGGGAATGGAAATAGGAATTGCCCCCAAAGCCAAACCTATGACAATGCCGATAAATACCGCCACCAAGTTCGGTTCCTTCAAGCTTTTCACAGCATTTCCCAGCACCTTCTCCACATTTTGTATGGCAGCAGCTTCGCCCACTACGGTCAGGCGGTCACCCAATTGCAAGGTCAGCTCCGCCGTAGCCAGCAGCTGCACGCCGCTACGATAAACCCGGCTAATATTGATACCGTAATGATTACGCAGATGAAGAGAGCCCAACTTCTTGCCGTTCAGTTCCGGACGCGTCACCACGATACGTTGCGAAATCAACTGGCTATCTATAGCATTCCAGTCTATATCTTCCTTGTTCCAATCGGTATTCTCCTGCTCGCCGAAAAGCACGGTCAGGGCTGGCGTATTTTTCTCCGAGGTAATCACCAGCAGACGGTCACCTTCCTTTATAATCTTTTCCGAAATAGGTATACTCACATTCCCATCCCGCCACAAGCGGGAAATCACGAACTTCGGATAACTGTTCAGCCCGCCTATTTCCTTGATACTCTTGTTAAAGATGGCAGGATTGTGCACCTGGAACGCAACAATGTAAGGCTTGTTCACGTCATCCTTCTCTTTCAATTCCAAGTCTTCCTTATGTGCCAGCGTCTTACGGATGAACAGTAGGGCTAGAATAACTCCTACCACTCCCAACGGATATGCTACCGCACACCCCAAAGCAGGCGTACTGGTCTCCAATCCCATCTGTTTCAATGTCTGCTGTGCCGCACCGAGTGCCGGTGTGTTTGTCGTGGCACCACAAAGTATGCCCACCATGTCCGGCAAGGATACTCCCAATCCATAGCTGCCCAATACAGTCAGCAGTGTGCCGATGAATACTACCCCTGCAGCAAGCATATTCAATTGTACCCCTCCTTTACGGAAAGAGCTAAAAAAGCCCGGTCCCACCTGCAAACCCAAGGCATATACAAATATCACCAGCCCGAAGCTTTCCGCATAATTCAGCATCTGCGGGTCTATGGACAACCCGAAATGCCCGGCAATGATGCCGGCAAAGAATACAAACGTCACTCCCAATGAAATGCCACAAACATGTATCTTCCCCAATCCCAATCCGATAGCGGAAATCAGCGAGAGTACCACAACCGCCTGCAAGGCGGAGTGCTCAACAAATAAACTATATAGCCAATCCAATGTGCATTCTATTTTACAGTTTCAGGCTGCAAAGATAGTGCAAACGAAATGCAAAATAAAATGAACTCATTCATTTTTTATACGAAAGTACAGAGTCAGTAGCAAATCAGTGGGGATAAGCATATAGATTTGCGATACGGAACAGAAAGAACTTCTTGTCGGCTACACCTCTCAAATTAGCGCAGAATAGTTTGATTTTAGCATTGAATGACTCAGCCATGGCATCGGATAATCAATCAATGACGCGACTGACTTTAGAGAAAGCCGCACGGACAATCTTACGCATTGAATCAGAAAGGTCAAGTGTGGCTTTTAGTACCCGCTACGACGGTCACTAAAGTTCGCTCTCTCAGGCATTGCGGTTGGTTGCAAAAGTGTAAATGTCACCATTGAACAGCGACGATTCGTCTATTGTCAGGCGAGACCCTATATTGCCGATGAACAGAAACCACTCGTCAACGCATTCAAGCTGATTCTAGGCGCGATAACCGCCGAGTACCTCCTTGTATTGTTTCTCAAACAGGTGGCAGTCTATATGATAGAACTCCTCAAACGTACGCCAGGTTACCGGTGACGTCTCCATACGTCTCTTTTAAAAAAGCGGTGGAGAGCATAAAAAATTCCGTCCACCGCTTTTTCATTGTTTATCCTAAATCCAATCTTTCTACTTTACAGCTGCAATAGCTTTATCATAGTCTGGTTCTTGTGTAATTTCAGGTACCAATTCCGTATAGGCAATCTTTCCATCCTTGCCGATAACCACTACCGAACGCGCCAACAGACCGGCAAGCGGTCCGTCCGCCATACGTACCCCGTAATTTTCATCAAAATCGGAAAAACGGAAATCAGACAAAGGAATCACATTCTCAATACCTTCCGTTGTACAGAAACGCGCATGTGCGAAAGGCAAATCCTTGGAGATTGCCAGCACCACGGTATCAGACAGGCCGGCAGCCAGTTTATTGAACTTACGTACAGAAGTAGCGCACACACCAGTGTCAAGGCTGGGGAAAATATTCAAGATAACATTCTTCCCGTTCAGTTCCTTCAAAGAGAATGAAGACAAATCTGTTTTTACCAATTCGAAATCGGGGGCAACAGAGCCCACCTTTATAAATTCACCGATAACCTTTACCGGTTGTCCTTTAAATTTTGTTGTAGCCATAGTTTTATCAAATTATATGTATACACAACAAATTACATACAGAAAAAGTTCATCCGAAGCATGTCAAAAGGAATCCCGCCTGTGACATTTTCATCTAGCCAGATTGCTCAATATCGTCTCAGAAAACGGAACATCGTAGTCCGTGACACTCCCATCTGCCGGGCAAGTTCGGCACACGACTCTCCTCTTTGGTGCTCCCTCACAAGTTTCCTCTTGTTCGCATAGAGTATCTTCATTTTGGGCGTGTCTCCTTTCTTCCTGCCCAGATGCTTTCCCTCCTTCCTCCGTCGTTCCAGCGCTTCTTTGGTACGCATGGAAATCAGATTACGCTCTATCTCGGCCATCAGTCCAAAAGCAAAGCCCAGCACTTTGCTATTGATGTCATTCTGAAATACATACCCCTCTTTGGTACTGTACAACACCACTCCCCTTTTGATGCAAGAGTTAAGAATGGTCATTATCTCCAGCAGTGTCCGGCTAAGCCGCGAAATCTCCGTTATAATCAAGGAGTCTCCCGGTTTCATCCGGTCCAACAAGCCCGCCAGTTTACGCTCTTTGCTACTCACTTTTCCGCTGACCGTCTCCGTGTACCATCTGTCGATGCTCAACCCTTTCTTTTCCGCGAAGCGTATAATTTCCTCGCGTTGATTCTCTAGAAACTGTTTTTCTGTACTTACTCTTAAATAAGCTACTACTGCCATAATTGATAAACGTTTATTGGTTATTATTCACCACCAAAGAACGGTTATTCAAGCAAGAGTGGCAACACACAACTATGACTCTATATCACAGAGAATCACATTATGAACATCCCCCGAAGTCAAGAAAGACTTCTCGGTAAGCATCTCAAATATGCCTACAAACAAAAAAAACAGCCTTACTGAAGCTGTTTTCTAAAATTAGTTCATAAAAAATTGATACTATGTAGATTTCATCGTATACTCTTCTTCATTTCATCCACAATGTATCTCACATCCTCCTCCGTCACGTAAGGACCACTCGGCAAGCAAAGACCACACTTAAACAAACTCTCACTGACACCATTTACATAAGAAGGACTCTGAGCATAAACCGGTTGAAGATGCATAGGCTTCCATAAGGGACGGCTCTCGATACCGGCTCTGTCCAAGCAAATACGCATGGCTTCCACATTACGATTGGGTTCACAAGAAGTATGGGCGCTAACCGACTCATGCGTAACACCCGCAGCACCACCTACGGCACCTTTCACAGTCTCACGGTAGGCATCCTCCTCATCCCTCACATGCAGATTCTCGTCAAGCAGTACCGTGTTCAACCAATAATTGCTGTCATAACACTCCGAAGGATTCTCATGAAGCGTGATTCCCTCCACATCGGCCAACAGCTCACGATACAGACCGCACAGATGCTTATGGTGCGCTATATGCTCATCCACCACCGTCATCTGACCGCGGCCGATTCCCGCACAAATGTTACTCATCCTATAATTATAGCCTATACGCTCATGCTGGTAGTAGGGATAGGACTCACGGGCCTGAGTAGCATAGAACATTATCTCACGCTTGGACTCTTCATCAGGGCAAATCAAAGCACCGCCACCACTGGTCGTTATCATCTTGTTGCCATTGAAGGAAAGCACGCCATATCTGCCAAAAGTTCCGAGGACTTGCCCGTCAAACTTGCTTCCAAAACCTTCGGCGGCGTCCTCAATTACCGGAATATCATATTTATCTGCCACCGACATGATTTGATCTATCTTGTAGGGCATTCCATATAAAGCCACCGGAACAATCGCTTTGGGTTTCCGACCCGTCTTATTGATACGGTCTTGAATCGCTGCCTCCAAAAGTACAGGATCCATATTCCAGGTATCCTCCTCGCTGTCCACAAATACGGGTGTAGCACCGAGATACGTCACTGGATGACTTGAGGCACAAAATGTAAAACTCTGTACTATCACTTCATCACCCTGCCCCACTCCACAGGCCAGCAGAGCCAGGTGCACCGCTGCCGTACCGGCACTCAATGCGACCACTTTCTTGTTCTGACCAGCAAAATGTTCCAGTTCCTGCTCAAAGGCATTCACGTTCGGACCGAGTGGAACCACCCAATTTGTGTCAAAGGCTTCCTGTATGAAGCCCATCTCCTTGCCGCTCATATGAGCAAGGCAAAGATAAATTCTCTTATCCATAAAATTACGTGATTTACAAAACTATATTCTTGATAATCTTACACCTATTCCCTACAGCCAACACACCATCCGGAATATCCTTTGTAACAACGGAACCGGCACCTATAATACTCCACTTCCCTATCTTAACACCCGGAATAACAACACTGCCGGCACCAATCCATGTCCCCTCGCCAACTTGCACATTGCCACAAAGCGTACAATGGGGAGAAATATGCACATAATCAGCAATCAGACATTCATGATCCACCGAAGCACCGGTATTGATAATACAATGGCTGCCAATACAAGCATCCGACTGCACAATTGCTCCCTGCATAACTACCGAGCCTTCTCTTATCTCAGCTTCTTCAGATATAATTGCAGAAGAATGAAAAGCCTTGCCATATTCCACCTTCAACTCCTTGGCAATCTTCCTGCGAATGCCATTATTCCCGATACTGATTATCAATGGTCCGCAGACCTTCGACGGGCGTAATACGGGATAGTCAAAAAGATGATGGACTTTCTCATTATCATCAAATAATGCTTCAATCGGTTCATGATTAGCACGTAATATATCAATGATCACTTTGGCATGACCACTGGCACCATATAAATACATTTTCTGATATTAGTTATTTCCAGTAAAAACTTCCATCGTAGCCGAAGTATCAGAGCTGATACCTTCCCTTATAAATACCTTTCTTATCGTCATAAAAACAATTTTCAAATCAAGTAGAAAAGAACAATGATCTACATACCACACATCCAATTCAAATTTCTTAGACCAAGAAATGGTGTTGCGCCCATTTACCTGAGCCCAGCCCGTAATCCCCGGACGGACTTCATGACGACGGGCTTGCTCTTTACTATAAAGCGGTAAGTATTGAGGCAATAAAGGACGGGGACCTATCAAAGCCATATTTCCTTTCAAGACATTAAGTAATTGTGGAAGCTCATCAATCGAAGTAGAACGTACAAAACTTCCAACTTTTGTCAAACGTACGGCATCTGGCAACAAATTACCCTCCGCATCCCGTTCATCCGTCATGGTTTTAAACTTTATAACCCGAAAGATTTTTCCATCCTTTCCCGGACGCTCCTGAGTAAAGAATACTCCGGCACCCTTATTGGCAAAATACAACCAAAGGGCAACGAGAAGCAGTATCGGCCAAATCAAAGCCAACACACAAAACACGAGAATGAAGTCAATCACCCTCTTAAAAAAATGAGAATACATGGTCAAAAAAATAAGATTGTGTGCGAAAGATTACCCCCAATTATCTGCTATATCATGAGATACTAAATCTTGTTTTTCGTCAACATAATCCTTCAATAAGGAGATTATATCATTGTTTTTGAGGGTAATCAAACCTTGTGGTCCTCGTTTGGGATAGATATATAAAAAAGTAATCTCTTCTCTTTGTTTATGAACTAAATAAATAAGTCTGAAACCCTCTTTTTTACTTAGCTTCTGTCCGCTATTGGGCACTCTAAATTTGATAATAGTAAAATTATCTTCATTAAGTAAACGTCCTTTTTTCCGCATACAATTACTATGTCGACTGTAAAACAACCGATTACAAAGTTCTTAGTACGCGA